>DASVXN010000268.1:0-3023 GCA_036392635.1 Sphingomicrobium sp.
TGATCGGCCGACTGCTCCACGATTGCGGGCTGCTGCTCGACGACCAGCTGTCGGCGCTCACGGCGGATTCGGCGCGCCACGGAACGCAGGGTGCGGACCTCGACTTCGCCCTCCTGCTCGACGGCCTGTCGGCCGAGCGCGAGCAGGGGATCACGATCGACGTCGCCTACCGCTATTTCGCGAGCGAGCGACGCAAGTTCATCGTCGCCGACACGCCGGGACACGAGCAGTACACGCGCAACATGGTGACGGGCGCGTCGACGGCTGACCTCGCGGTGCTGCTGGTCGATGCCCGCAAGGGCGTGCTGACCCAGACGAGGCGGCACTCGTACCTCGCCAAGCTGCTCGGCATTCGCCGGTTCGTGCTGGCGGTCAACAAGATGGACCTGGTCGACTTCGACCAGGGCGCGTTTGACGCGATCGTGGCCGACTACCGCGAGTTCGCCGCGAAAGTGGGCATCGAGGACTGGATCGCGATCCCCCTGTCGGGCCTCACCGGCGACAACGTGTCCAGCCGCAGCGCAGCGACGCCGTGGTACGCCGGGCCGAGCCTGCTGGAGCATCTCGACACCGTGGAAATCGGTGGCGGTGCACAGGACGCAAAGCCGCTGCGCATGCCGGTGCAGTGGGTCAATCGCCCGGACCAGCACTTCCGCGGGTTCGCAGGACAGATCGCTTCGGGCACGGTCGTTAGGGCGCAGGACGTCCGGGTGCTGCCGTCAGGGCGCACGACGCGCATCGACAGGATCGTGACGGCCGACGGAGACCTCGAGCAGGCCGTCGCCGGGCAATCGGTGACGCTCACCTTCACGCATGAGGTCGACTGTTCGCGCGGCGACGTGATCGCCGCTGCCGACGATCCGCCGCAGGCTGCCGACCAGTTCGAGGCAACGATCGTCTGGATGGATGAGGCCGAGCTGTTGGCCGGGCGTGGCTACTGGATGAAGATCGGCACACAGACGGTCACCGCTATGGTCCACGCGCCGAAGTACGAAGTGAACGTCAACACGCTGGAGCGCCTTGCGGCGACGACCCTCGGCCTGAACGCCATCGGCGTGGCGGAGCTGGCGACGGATCGCGAGATCGTGTTCGAGCCCTACGCACCGGACGGCGGAGTGAACCGCGCGCTCGGCGGGTTCATCCTGATCGACAAGATGACCAACGCGACGGTCGCGGCGGGCATGCTCCACTTCGCGCTGCGGCGAGCGCTCAACATCCATCGGCAGCCGCTGGAAGTCAGCCGCGAGACCCATGCCGCGCTCAAGGGGCAGAAGCCTGCGGTGCTGTGGTTCACCGGCCTGTCCGGCGCCGGCAAGTCGACGATCGCGAACCTCGTCGAGAAGAAGCTTGCGGCGCTTGGGCGGCACACGTTCCTGCTCGACGGGGACAACGTGCGGCACGGGTTGAACCGCGATCTCGGCTTTACCGAGGCGGACCGGATCGAGAATATCCGGCGCGTCGGCGAAGTCGCGCGGCTGATGGCGGACGCGGGGCTGATCGTGCTGACGGCCTTCATCTCGCCGTTCCGGGCGGAGCGGCACATGGTGCGGCGGATGATCCCGGAGGGCGAGTTCCTGGAGATCTTCGTGGACACGCCGCTCGCCGATGCCGAGCAGCGGGACGTCAAAGGCCTCTATGCCAAGGCCCGCGCCGGAGAACTCAAGAACTTCACGGGCATCGACAGCCCCTACGAGCCGCCTGAGCATGCCGAGATCCACATCGACACGACCAGGATGAGCGCTGCCGAGGCGGCGGATGCAATCGTCGAGGAGCTTTTGAAGCGCCGCTGAGGTTCGGTCCCGTTGCTTCTACGCGGACACTCTGGTCCACTGCCGGTATCTGTCTCAACGGGGGGATCATCGGTGGCATTGTTCGGGCGGAAGAAGGTAGCGAGCGGGACGGCCGGCGGTTCAGGCTCGCGCATCGACGAACAGAAGAACCAGCCGGGACACCAAGCGGTGCTGCGCCACCTCCGCGAGAAGGAGCTGGAGGAGCCAGGCATCCGCGAACGGCTCGCCGGATCGATCCTTTTCGACTTCCTCTACGACATCTTGAAGGACGAGCGGGGGGTCAACATCGACATCCTCCTGGCGGTGCTCGCCTCCGTCGGCGGGCAGGAATGCATTGCCCCGATCATCGATGCCGCGCCTGTCGACGCGACGATGGAGCAGCTTGGCCTGACGGTAATGAAGGGGAACGATGGCCGGCTGTACTTCTTCGGCGATGCGCCCAACCGGCTGCTCATCGAATCCCCGGACTCCCTGCTCAGCCTGGCGTTCGGTGCGGCGCAGGCGCTTGGCGCACCGGTGTCGATGGAGATGATCCACGACGAGATGCGCAAGGTGGCGCAGACGGTTGGCGGGCCGGACTTCGAGAAGCTGGACCTGCCGCCGGAGCACATGGTCGACCGGCCGACCGAGTGGGCCCGCGTGTTCAGGCCGAAGCTTGCCGAGCCGATGGACCTTTACGAGGTGCCCGCCGACCGGCGGGCGACCACATGCGGCTATGCCTTGTCGAAGGCGATGGACACGGCACGCGCCACGATCGATCCCATGCTTGCCGCCCGCATCGTTCTGCAATGCGCGACGCGAACGGCCAAGGTCCTGATCCGCTGACCACCGATACGGCAGTGCAACCAAGTTCGCGCACCAGCGGTTACGGCATCATGAAGAAGACGCTGCTGATCGGCCTTGCCGCGATCCTTCCGGCGTGGAGCGCCGCTTCGGCCCAGGAGAACCGCGACATTCGGGTGCGGGTCGGGGCCGGCGCACAGTTGCGGCCGGAGTATGTGGGCGCGGACAGCACCAGCATCGGGCCGCTGTTCCATGTCAACATCGCCAAAGGCGACAAGCCGTTCGCCTTCGGGGCGCCGGACGACAGCCCGAGCATCGCCGTTGGATCGGGGAACGGCCTGTCCTTCGGTGTGGCCGGCAATTACGAAGGCCGACGCAAGGAGTCCGACGTCGGTGCGCCGGTCGGCGGGATCAAGCAGACGATCGAGGCCGGGGCGTTCGCGCAATATG
>DASVXN010000269.1:0-4001 GCA_036392635.1 Sphingomicrobium sp.
AAAACGACGCCCGCTCTCGGCTGACCTTTCTCAACCAGGCCAATGTTGACGGTATAATCGTCACCGCCGCGCACGAACTCCTTCGTTCCGTCGAGCGGGTCCACCAGGAAGTAGGTGTCGCCATGGGCGGGGATGCGGCCTGCGGCGACCTCTTCCTCGGCAATCACCGGAACGCCCGGCGCCGCGCGCGCAAGCGCAGCCAGTATGATAAGCTCGGCGGCACGGTCCGCCATCGTCACCGGCGAGGAATCCTGCTTCGTCTCGATCTCGAACCCGCGCCGAACGATCTCGAGGATGGCTTCTCCCGCTTCGCGCGCCGCCTCCGAAAGATCTTCGAGTAGGCGGCGATAGTCCGTCATCAGCGAGGCGCCATCCGGATGCCGCCGTCGAGGCGCACGGATGCGGCGTTCATGTACGAATTCTCGATCAGGAAGCAGGCGAGCCGCGCATATTCCTCGGCCTGACCCAGCCGCTTGGGGAACGGCACCTGCGCGCCGAGCGCGTCCTGCACGTTCGGCGGCATCATCGCCACCATCGGCGTCTTGAAAACGCCTGGCAGGATCGTGTTCACGCGAACTCCGTCGTTCATCAGGTCGCGCGCAATCGGCAGGGTCATCGCGAGCACGCCGCCCTTGGACGCCGAATAAGCCGCCTGCCCGATCTGCCCGTCCTCAGCCGCAACCGACGCGGTGTTGATGATGACGCCACGCTCCCCATCCGCGCCCGTCGGCTCGAGGTCGACCATGCCGAAAGCAGAGTTGGCGATGCACCGGAAGCTCCCGATCAGGTTGATCTGGATGGCGAGCTCGAACTGCTGCATCGGGTACAGCTTCGCTGCCTTGGTTTCCTTGTCCCGCGCGACGGTCTTGGCCGCATTGGCCACGCCGGCGCAGTTGACCAGGATCCGCTCCTGCCCGTGCGCCGCTCGCGCTTTTTCGAATGCGGCCTTCACCTTCTCGTCGGAGGTCACGTCAACCTCGCAGAAGACGCCGCCGATCTCGCTCGCCACCTGTTCGCCGCGGGTCACATCACGATCGAACACGGCAACCTTCGCGCCACGCTTAGCCAAGGCTCGAGCCGTTGCTTCGCCGAGGCCTGACGCAGCGCCTGTCACGACCGCTGCCACTCCATTGACGTCCATGCCTGTTCCTCTGTGCCGCGAGTGCGGGACGGGCCTATTCGGTCAGCCGCCCTGCTGACAAGGCTGAACTCGCGAGGCTGTTGGAACGAGTGCTGCTCCAGACGCGCTTTGCGCTGCAGTGCGTAAGGGAGCGATTGCGATGGATTACAAGAAGCTTGGGCTCGGCCTTGGATACTTCAGCATCGGCCTTGGATTGTTCGAACTCGCCGCGCCGGGGCGCATCGCCCGCTCACTCGGTATCGAGGGGAAGACCGCGCGGACCGTGACCCGCCTGTTCGGCGGCCGTGAGCTCCTGGCCGGCGCCATGCTATTGCGCGGTCCGGCGGTGTCCACGAATGTTTGGAACCGCGTGTTCGGCGACGCCATGGATTTGGCCTCGCTCGGCATCGCCTTCGGCCGCAGCGATCGAAAGCCTGCAGTAGCCGGAGCTCTGGCGTTCGTTGGCGGCGCTACTCTGCTCGACGTGATCACGGCTCGAGGCCTCGACAGAGAAACTGGCCGAACCTTCCCGCGCTCGGAACGGATCACCGCCACGGCCTGATGCGCGGGCGCCGCAGCGCTCGAGAATTCATGCCAGCTGCAGCATCATCGGCATAATAAACTCTCAATATCTGAGCAGGATAAGTGTATTTCTGCTGGGAGACGGTCGGGGGGTTCGGAGTGCAGAGGTTCACGCAACGATTGGTGCTGACAGGCGTGGGCTCGGCAGCATTGGCCTTTGCATCCGCGCTAACTGCGCAAACAGCCGGTACGGCGGGAGCACCTGCTGCGCCGCTTACGCCCGTCACACCCGCCGCACCCGCTTCTTTGGCTGCGCTCGCGGTGTCTCCCGAGGTCACGGCAGCCTACGCTACCTACCGGATCCAGCCGATCTGGTTCGGCAATGGAGCAGTTAGCCCGGCCGCCGCGCAGCTCGCCGCGATCCTTCGTCGGGCCGCCTTCGACGGCTTCGCGGAAGGTCCGCAGCTCGCGTCGCAAGTCGAAGCAACCATCGCGCAGGTGCGCGCCGTTCCGGCCATGGCGCCTACCGCCGACCAGATGCTTTCGAGTGCCTGGGTGCGATATGTCCAGGCTCTGCGCCGACCGACCTCGGGCATGATCTACGCTTATGACGCCCTGAAGCCGCAGGGCACCCGGACGGTCGACATCCTGCTCACCACCGCGGCGGCCAAGTCGCTTTCGGACTATCTGACGGCGACCTCGGCGCTGAACCCCGTCTACGCTCAACTGCGCGACGCCGCTTGGGCCGAAGCCCAGGCGACCGGAAACTTGAGTCCCGATTCGCGGCTGCTCGCCAACCTGGATCGTGCGCGGTCCATTCCGGCGCGCGGCCGCTTCGCACTCGTGGACTCCGGGAATCAGCGACTGACGCTGTTCGAAGGCGGGCAGCCGGTCGATTCCATGCGCGTCATCGTCGGCACGGACGAGCTGCCAACGCCGCTCATTGCCAGCCTGATCTACTACGTCACGTTCAACCCTTACTGGCACGCACCCGACCACCTGGTGCGCAGAACCATTGCGCCTACTGTGCTCCGCCAGGGGATGAAGTATCTGAAGACCCGCGGCTACCACGTGGTCAGCGAATGGGGCGGCACCTCGACGGAAGTCGATCCCACCACCGTGGATTGGAAGGGCGCGGCGAGCGGCAACGTCCATGTGCTCGTCAAGCAGGACCCGGGGCCGCTGAACTCGATGGGCAACCTTAAATTTCCGTTCGACAATCCTGAAGGGATCTACCTCCACGACACGCCGAGCAAGGACCTGTTCGGCAAGGATGTCCGATTCCTCAGCAACGGCTGCGTGCGGCTGGAGGATGCCCGCCGCTTCGGACGCTGGCTACTGGGGCAGGATCCGGTCCCGCCGGGGTCCGACCCGGAACTCGCGGTGCAGATCCCCAAGGCCGTTCCGATCGTGCTGACCTACCTCACGGCGCAAGTCGTCGTCGGCAAGATGGCCTATCTCCCGGACCATTACGGCTGGGACAAGAACGGGCCGCCGCAGTTCGCTTCGGCCAAGTAGGCCGCTCCACGCGGACCTTCCGCGCTCCATGAGCACCGCATAAAAGAAAACCGGCCCGAGCTTTCGCCCGAGCCGGTCATCTTGCTGTTGCCGGTCCTTACTGACCGCGCTCTGGCGCCGGCGGTGGCGGCGGCGGAGGCGGAGGCGGCGCCGGGCAGGTCGCCGTAGCCGGGATCACCGAGCCGTCCGGGCAAGTCTGCGTCGCCGGAGGCGGCGGCGGAGGCGGCGGGGGTGGCGGCGGCGGCGGCGGAGGCGGCGGAGCCCAGAAGTTGTAGATCGCGCTTGCGAGCAGGCTGTGCGACCGGAACCGCACCTTCGACGCGTTCACCGGGATCGGGCCGGAAGCGACGGCGAACGTATCGCTGAGGTTCAGGCGCGATACGTTGAAGAAGCGATACTTCAGGCCGACATCGACGTTCGGCGTCACCGCATAGCGAACGCCGAGGATCGCCTGGTAAGCAAGCTTGCTGTCGCTGTCGTGGAGGTTCGTGACACCCGTGTACGGCTTCAGGACCGGAGCCGTGACGTCGTACGTGGCGCGGGCCATACCGACACCACCGCCGGCATAACCGCTGAGGCCGTTCTCGTCGCCGAAGTCGAAGAGGACGTTGCCCATCAGCGACAAGACGTTCGCGTGACCGCTGGCGAAGTACACGGTGTCGAGCGTGTTGGCGGCGTCGATGCCGGCGCGCTTGTATCCAAGCTCCGCCTCGACGCGAACCGGACCGAAGTCGTAGCCGGCGATGCCGTCGATGTCGAAACCGGTCTTGTGATCGAGCGTGTAGTTCGGGTTGGTTGCGTTGTCAGTGATGCCGAATGGCGAGTCCTCGACCCACATCAC
>DASVXN010000270.1:0-2175 GCA_036392635.1 Sphingomicrobium sp.
GGCGGCCTGCCGGGCGAGCAGCTCGGCAAGCGCCGCTTCCGCCTCACGCGACGTCGTCTCAGCGGTGCTCAGCTCCGCCGCGATCCGTGCCGAATGCGCCTCGGCATCCTCGAGCCGCCGCGCAATCGCCGTGCGCTCCTCTTCAAGCTGCGCAATTGCGCGCCCGGCATCGCCCCTTAGTGCTTCCTCGCGCTGGATATCGGAGTGCAGGGATGCCTCGAGCCGCCCGAGCTCGGCGAGACGCCGCGCCACCGAATCCCGCCGCGCCCGGGCGGCCGCAAGCTGGTGTGCCAGTTCATGGCCTTCTTCACGGAGCTGGACCAGCGCATTCCGCTTCTCGGTCAGCGCGATGTTCGCGGCTTCCTGCGCAGCTTCCGCCGCCGCGATCGCCTCCTGGATCTGCTCGACTTCTTCGGCGGCGGCCTGCGCCTCGGCCGTCGCCGCCTCCGCAGCCTTTTGCGCTTCTGACCAGCGTGCGTGCAGCAGCCGGGCTTCCACTCCGCGGATGTCGTCGGTGAGCTTGCGATAGCGTTCCGCCGCCCGTGCTTGGCGCCGAAGCTGGGCCGCACGCTGCTCCTGATCACCGAGGATCTCGCCGAGCCGGGCAAGGTTGGCCTCAGTGGCGCGGAGCTTCTGCTCGGCATCCTTGCGGCGGGCATGGAGCCCCGAAATGCCCGCCGCCTCTTCGAGCAACTGCCGCCGCTCGACGGGCTTCGCAGCAATCACCGCGCCAATCTTGCCCTGGCTGACCAGGGCAGGGGAGTGGGCGCCAGTCGCCGCATCCGCGAACAGCAGCGCCACGTCCTTCGCCCGGACATCGCGGCCGTCGATCCGGTAGGCGGATCCCGCCCCACGCTCGATCCGGCGTGTGACCTCGCTCTCGCCGCCGAGGATCTCCTGGTTGGGCTCGCGCTCGACCAGCATCGAGACTTCGGCGAAGTCGCGCGGGGGGCGAGTTGCCGTCCCGGCGAAGATGACATCGTCCATGCCGCCGCCACGCAGCGATTTGGGGCTGGATTCACCCATCGCCCACCGAATGGCTTCCAGGAGGTTCGATTTCCCGCAACCGTTCGGGCCGACCACCCCCGTCAGCCCGCGTTCGATCCTGAGCTCGGCGGGTTCGACGAAGCTCTTGAATCCGGAAAGCTTCAGCCGCTTGATCTGCATCGAAGTCCCCCCGGACCTTCGTTCATCCCCGTGCGCCGGCCTGCCGGATCAACGGCTCCAGTTGCTCCCAGCTCGCCGCATCCGTCATCTTCCCGTTGATGACGAAGGTCGGCGTGTGATTGACGCCCGCAGCGTTCGCTGCCTCGGTCATGCCGATCAGGCGGCGCAGCGCGTTCGGGTCGGACAGGCACTGCCGTGCCCGTGCCGGCGTGACGCCGAACCGGGCGCCAAGCTGCGGGAGATTCCCGAGCTCGGCATAGCGGACGATCCGCTGCTGGTCGGTCATCTTGTCCATCTCGGCCTTCTGCGCATCGCTGAGGCCACTCAAGGCCTGCTGGATCTTGCCCGACCATGACGCTTGGTTGGCGTAAACCACGGAGGACATCGGGAAGAAATTCGCAGGACCCGAGCAACGCGTCAGCAGGCTGACGGCAATGTCCGGCCCGTTGAGCAGCAGGTTCCGGAACTCGTAGCTGACCTGGCCCGTGCGCACGTACTTCTGGACGAGCGGCTTGAAGCCGGTCTCCTCGAAGTGGCGGCAATGCGGGCAGGCGAGCGAGCCATATTCGACCAGCTTCACCCGGGCGCCCGGATTGCCCATCCGGAAGCCGCCTTCGGGCGTCACCGCCACCGTGCGGGACCAGTCGCGCGCCGCTGCCGCCTTCGGTGCAGCCTTGACCGCCGCCGCCGCCGGAGCGAGCGGAACGGCGATCAACGCGGTGAAGGCGACGGCGAACCTGATCACTTCAGCGCCGCGTCCAGCTGCGGCTGGAGCTTATCCCAGCTCGCCGTGTCCTTGAGCATGTTGCCGTTGATGATGAACGACGGCGTACCCTGGAAGTCCGGATACTGGTTGGTGACGTCGGCCGAGATCTGCACCAGCTGGTCGATCTTCTTCTGGTCGGTCAGACACTGCTGGGTCTTCGCCTGCGGAACGCCGCGAGCCGCCGCCCAGTCCTGAAGCCCCGCGAGGCTCGCCAGCTCGACGAACTGCTGCGGGATCGGATC
>DASVXN010000271.1:0-6127 GCA_036392635.1 Sphingomicrobium sp.
TCAGAGGACCTGGGCGGAGCTTGGCCGCGCCCGCGCACAGGCGCAGGCAAGCGCGAGCGAGGAGCGCTACCGGCGCATCTTCGAGCAGACCAACGACCCCATCCTCACGGCCGACCTCGACCAGGTGATCACCGACGTGAACCAGGCGGCCGCGGACGCCGTCGGGATCACTCGCGCGGAGGCCATCGGCCGGCGGATCGCCGACTTCATCTCCGCCGAGGATTACGAACGTTCGAGCGCCATGCTGCGCGACAAGCTGCAGCATGGCGGGACCACGCGATATGACGTGAAGGTTCGCGGAGCGGCGGGCCAGAGCTTGTTCTGGGAAGTGAACTCCGGCCTCACGTTCGATGAGCTCGGGCGACCGCTCGGGCTCCATGTCGTCGCTCGCGACGTGACCGAGCGCAAGCGTTGGGAGCGGCACCAGGCGCTTCTGGTCGCCGAGCTGAACCACCGCGTGAAGAACACGCTCGCGGTCGTGCAGAGCCTCGCTCACCAAAGCTTCAAGCGAGCCGATAGCCCGACGGACGCGATCGCCAGTTACGAAGGGCGCCTCAATGCGCTTGCGGCGGCGCACAATCTGCTCACCCGCGAGAACTGGGAGTCCGCCGAGATGGGCGAGGTCCTGTCGCAGGCCCTGCGGCCGTTCTGCACGCCGGCGCGCTGCCACGTGCATGGGCCGTCGTACCGGCTGCAGCCGCGGATCGCGGTCACGCTGACCTTGGCCATGCACGAACTTGCCACCAACGCTTCGAAATACGGCGCGCTGTCGAACGAGACCGGCGAAGTGCACGTCACTTGGGGGGACACGGCGGAGGGCCTGGAGATCGTCTGGCAGGAAAGCGGCGGCCCGGAGGTGCGCGAGCCCACCCGCGAAGGGTTCGGAACGCGCATGCTCCGCCGCGCCCTGGCGCAGGACCTTGGCGGGTCCGTCGATCTCGCTTTCGAATCCCGTGGCCTGAGGTGCCGCATGCTGGCCTCCGCCGAAGTGCAAAGCGACGCCGCTGCGCTCTAGCGGCTCACGTCAGCGCGGCATTATCCACCGTCAGGCCCTTTGCCTGACATTCCATTGAAGAGTAAAATCCAGCCGTAGCGAGCGTCTGCATCGCAACTGACACACGGCGCCGGTTGCATCAGCAACGCCCGAACGAGGAGGCGCCTCGTCATGCTCTCATCCGAGTATCACGCACCCACCGACTTCAACGGCGACGGGCGAAGCGACGTCTTCCTGCGCGACTTCACGGGCAGCGGCTTGTTCCTGTACGGAACGGAGACCGGCGGGCTGACCGTGGGCCCGGCGCTCGACATCTGGCGAACCTAGATCGTCGCGGGTCTGGCAGACATCAACGGCGACGGACGTGAAGACATTCTTCTGACCGCCGACTCCGGTCTTGAGGCAACGGTCCTTTTCTCACTGCTCCAGACGGCGAGCGCGGGTTTCCAGATCGACCAGGAGGCGGCAACGTTGATCGACTGGGGCTGGTCGGTCGTCGGCACTGGCGACTTCAATGGCGACGGCAAGACCGATGTCCTGCTGCGCGGCGATAACGGGGCCGTGACGGACTGGCTCATCGGTCCTTCGGACGCGACGATTGTCGACGTACCGGACGCGCCGTTCATCAAGGAATCCGGCTTCCACATCATCGTGCCCAACGACTGGCACGTGGTCGGAACGGGCGACTTCAACGGGGATGGCTACGACGACATCCTGTGGCGCAGCGACGCCGGCACCGTGCGGGAATGGCTCGGTCAGGCGGACGGCTTGTTTCACGGCAATGTCGCGAACCTCGACATCACCGTACCGACGGACTGGAACGTGGCGGGGATCGCCGACTTCAACGGCGATGGCTATGCCGACATCCTATGGCGCAGCGACGCGGGAACGGTGCGCGACTGGCTTGGCCAGGCTGACGGCGGCTTCCACGGTAACGTCGCGAACCTCAACATCACTGTTCCGCTCGATTGGCGGATCGCGGCCACCGGGGACTACAATGGCGACGGCTACGCCGACATCTTGTGGCGCGACAATGACGGAACCTTGCGCGACTGGCTGGGCCAGGCGAACGGCACCTTCGTCGGCAACGTCGCGAACCTGAACTTCAACCCCGGCGAAAACTGGCAGGTGCAGCCTAACCCGGCCGGCTATGGACTCTGGGACTATTGAGAGAAGAGGATGGCGCGTCTCAGTTCCAGTCGAACGTGAGCGGCGCCTCACGGAAGGCGAAGCGGTCGAGGTGGCGAGCGACGACGCCCTTCAGCCCCTCCAGCTGTTCCGCCGAGGAAGCGTCGATGCGGACGTCAAGCGCGGCTTCACGGGCATCGAACGTGACTAGCGCGTCGGCGGGATAGTCGGCGCCGCGGGCGTCGCGCGGGAACAGCACGGTGCCGTGCTCGGGCGTGAACTCGACCTTGAGGTTGTGGGACCAGTGCTTGCAGAGCTGCTGGAGATAGCGGCTTCCGCTAGCTGTGGGGACCGAAGCAGACGATGAGTAGGCGGTGACGGAGTCTATGCTCATACAGCCAAGATATATCTTAGCTGCATGCTCGGACAAGGGCTTTTGCGAATCTTTCGCAATAGTGCTGTCGTAACGCTGCACCGGCCCGCCGAGGCGAGCCGGCGCACAAAACTGCTTAGGCCGCGATCGCGGTCTTGAGGTCCTCGACCAGGTCGACGCGTTCCCACGGGAAGAGGTCGCCTTCCGAGCTGCGGCCGAAATGGCCGTAGGCAGCCGTCGGTCGGTAGATCGGCTTGTTGAGGCCAAGGTGCGTGCGGATGCCGCGCGGCGTCAGGCCGCCGAGCTTGTCGATGCTGCCGATCGCGTTCTCGATCTGCTCGTCGCCGACCGTGCCAGTGCCGTGCGTGTCGACGTAGAGCGACAGCGGCTTGGACACGCCGATCGCGTAGGCGAGCTGAATGGTGCAGCGCTTGGCGAGGCCGGCGGCCACGATGTTCTTGGCGAGGTAGCGCGCGGCATAAGCGGCCGACCGGTCGACCTTCGTCGGGTCCTTGCCGGAGAACGCGCCGCCGCCGTGCGGAGCCGCGCCGCCGTACGTGTCGACGATGATCTTGCGGCCGGTGACGCCGGCGTCGCCGTCCGGGCCTCCGATCTCGAAGCTCCCCGTCGGGTTGATGTGATAGACAGTCTCGTTGCCGAGCAGCTGCTGCGGCATGACGCGGGAGACGACATCCTTGACGTAGGCGTGGAGCTCGGCCTGCTTCTCGCCCTTGTCGTAGCCAGGCTTGTGCTGGGTGGAGACGACGATCGCAGTCGCCTTGGCCGGCTTGCCGTCTTCGAAACGGAGCGTGACCTGGCTCTTCGCGTCGGGCTCCAGGAAGGGCGCCGCGCCCGAGTGGCGGTCCTTCGCCATCTCCATCAGGATCTTGTGGCTGTAATCGAGTGTCGCCGGCATGAGGTCCGGGGTCTCGTCGCAGGCGAAGCCGAACATGATGCCCTGGTCGCCGGCGCCCTCATCCTTGTTCTCACCCGCGTCGACGCCCTGTGCGATGTGCGCGGACTGCGGGTGGAGGTGGTTGGCGAAATCGAAGCGATCCCAGTGGAAGCCCTGCTGCTCGTAGCCGATCTTCTTCACCGTATTGCGGACGGCCTGCTCGATCTCCTCACGGATGCCGGGAGCCCAATTGCCCTCTTCGTCCATGATTCCCTGTCCGCGGATCTCGCCGGCGAGGACGACGCGGTTGGTCGTCGTCATGGTCTCGCAGGCGACGCGCGCTTCCGGGTCCTTCGACAGGAACAGGTCGACGATGGCGTCGGAAATCTGGTCGGCGACCTTGTCCGGATGGCCTTCGGAAACGGACTCGGACGTGAACAAATAGGAGCTGCGCATGAGTGAGAGGAACCCTCGAGTTTTAGCGATATAAGGAAAGCTTTATATGAGCTTCCCTAGCGGCGGCGGCGGCCCAGCACAATGCCGCCGATGATCAGCAGAAGCCCGAGCGCGAGCGGAATGATGTTGCCGAAGCGGGCGAAAGGCGGCGGCGCGTTCGAGGCCGGCGGAAGCACCGCGTCGATGATTCCGGCCTGCCGCCAGGGAAGCGACCGCACGACATTGCCGCGGGCGTCGATCACGGCGCTGATGCCCGTGGGCGTCGAGCGGAGCACGGGCAGGCCTTCCTCGGCCGCGCGCAGCCGCGCCTGGGCGAGGTGCTGCGGTGGGCCCCAGCGGCCGAACCAGGCGTCGTTGGATGGGTTGAAGATGAAGCCGGGCCGGTTCTTCTCGTCGACGACATGACCGGAGAAGATGATCTCGTAGCAGAGCTGGAAGCCGACCTTGCCCCACTCGCTCCCGAGGTCGGCGGTGCGGGGGCCCGGGCCTGAAGTGAAGTCGAAGTTGCCCGGCGCAAGGCGCGATAGGCCGATGGAGGACAGCAGCGGGCGCATCGGCAGATATTCGCCGTAGGGCACCAGGTGGGATTTGTCGTAGCGGGCCATGATCCGGCCGCCCGGTGCCAGCACGAACACGCTGTTCTCGGCTCCGCTGACGTGGACGCCGTCGCGGGACTCGTAGGCGATCCCGCCCGTCAGCAGCCTGTCGTTGGGCCCGAGCAAGGATGCGACCTCCATGCGCACCGCCTCGGCGAACTCGCGGTGCTCGTCGGTACGGCCGTCCTGCAGTGGTTGGGTCACCGCCGCTTCGGGCCAGAGGAGCAGGCGCGGGTCGCTCGAGCCGGCGCCGGAGAGCTGCGCGAGGCGCTGTGCGGCTTCGGCCCCGAACGCGGGGTTCCACTTCACTTCCTGCCCGATGTTCGGCTGGATGATGCGGACGTTGAGGACCCCGAGGGGATCGGCCGGGACTGCGGAGGAGGGCAGCACCCACAGGAATGCCGTAGTCGCGCCGATGACCAGGAGGGGGAGCCACTTGCGGTAATATTCGAGCCAGATCGCGCCTCCGATCAGCGCGACCAGGCCGGAGAGGCCATAAGTGCCGATCAGCGCCGTGATCGTGATCAGCGGAGTAGGCGCCAGCGCGGCCGCTGCGGGGTTCCACGGGAAGCCGGTGAATATCGTCCCGCGGAGCCACTCGCTGATGGCCCAGGCGCCGCCGAGCACGGTGACGAGCACCACTCGATCCTCGCGGCCCAAACGCCACGCCGCGCCGGCCGCAATCGCCGGGTAAACGGCGAGATAGAGCGAGAGCAGGACCACGGCGATCCAGCCGAGCCAGGGCGGCATCGCTGCCTGGAAGGTGAAGGCGGTGGCGATCCAATTGAGGCCGATGACGAACTGCCCGACGCCGAATGCCCACCCGACCAGCAGGGCTCGCCACATGGACTTGGAACGCCACAGGAACTCGCAGAGGAATGCGAAGGCGAGCGGCAGCAGCGGCCACAAGCCGACGGGCTCGAACGCAAACGCTGATGCCGCACCGGCCAGCAAGGCATAAAGGACATACAGCATTGGGGAGCGTGGCTAGCCGGTACGCAGAGTTAACGAAAGCCTCGACAAGCGCGGCATCGCCGAGCAGTGCGAAGGCCATGAGCTTGCCGCCTTTCCACCTCGCGTTCCCCGTTGACGATCTCGCTGCGGCCCGCCGCTTCTACGGCGAGCTGCTGGGCTGTCCGGAAGGGCGCAGCGCGGACGAGTGGGTCGACTTCGATCTCTACGGTCATCAGATCGTCGCCCACCTCGCGGCTGGTGAAGTTGCCCGGCGCTCGAGCAACGAGGTCGACGGCGATCATGTGCCGGTGCCCCATTTCGGACTGGTGCTCTCAATGGAGCAGTGGAAGCAGCTTGCCGCCAAGCTCGAAGCCGCGGGGACGCAGTTCGTCATCGAGCCCACCATCCGCTTCGAAGGGCTTCCCGGCGAGCAAGCGACCATGTTCCTGCTCGACCCCGCCGGTAATGCGCTCGAGTTCAAGGCGATGGCGAACCCCGCCAACCTGTTCGCGAGACAGTAACCCGTTCGTCCTGAGCGCAGTCGAAGGGCGCTTGGCACCACTGTCTCGCGCGCGCCCTTTGACGACGCGCAGGACTAACGAGGTTGCGCCTGGCTCTATCCTGCCGAGCCGCGCTCTTCAGGTGCATGAAGCCGAACGCGGATGATGCGGCGCGGGTCGGAGTCAATCGCTTCGAGCTTCCAGCCGGAAGGATGGGTCACGGTTTCGCCC
>DASVXN010000272.1:0-1556 GCA_036392635.1 Sphingomicrobium sp.
CGCGGAATAGGCTTCCGATACCGCCGATGCGGGGTTCTTGAGGTCCTCGACGAACGTGTCCTTAGCCGCCGTTTTCGGCACCGCGCCCAGGCATGGCAGGCTGAGCTTCTTGCGAACGTCCTCGCGCGTCTTGATCGTGTCGTTCACGAATTCGAGCCCGATCGCCCCGGCGATGCCCGCCGCCAGACCGAGGCCGAGTCCCAGCAGCAAGTTGAGCAGCAGGTTCGGCTTGAACGGAAACGTCGGCGCCTGTGCACGATCGACGATCGAGACGGGCGCCGTCCCGACACCGCCGGCGACGCCGATCTCCTTGTAGCGCTGCAGAAGCGCATCATAGAGCGCGCGGTTGGTGTCCACCTCCCGCTGCAGGATGGTGTACTGGATGCTGCGGCCGCGGAGGTTCAGCACGTCGCCCTTGAGGCGTCCGACACGGGCCTGGAGCGCTTGTTCGGCGGATACGGCGGCTCGGAAGTCCGCCAGCAGCCCGTTGATCCGGCCGGACGACGCCTGCGACGCCTGGCTGCCGATCTGACGCTCGAGCTCGTTGATCTGCGACTGCAGGCTCAGCATCTCGGGATGCTCCGGCTTCATGAACTCGCGCTTCTGCTGATACTGGGCCTGGAGCCTCGCAAGCTCCTGGCGAAGCGGCAGCACGCTGTTCGTCACATCGCTCGTCGGCCCGGTAGCGAGAGCCTGACGATACGCACCTTCCGCAGCCACGCGGCGCGCGGTCGCCGCCGCGAGTGCCGTATTGAGCTGGACGAGGGATTCACCCTGCAGCGAATTCGTGTCGCCGGAGCCGCCGCTCTTGCCGTCGGCCCCTGCCCCGCCGCCCGTGTTGATGATGCCCTGCTGCTGCGCATAGGTGACGACCGCGCGCTCCGATTTCTCGAGGTCGGAACGGGTCTTGTTGATCTGCCGCTCGAGGAAATTGCGAGCGTAGGCCGACGCTTCGTAGCGCCGCTGCAGCGACGTGTTGATGAAGCTGTCCGCCACCCCGTTCGCGACCAGCGCGGCAAGCTGCGGCGAGGTGGAGTCGAAGGTGAACTTGATGAGCTGGCCTTCTTCCGGCGCCGTCACCTTCAGCCCGCGCTGGATCACGCTCGTCGCGGATCGCAGCCGCTGCGACGCATCGCCGTCCTGCGACACCACGTCTGGATTATTGGGCAGGTTCAGCTCTTGGGCAGTACGTTCCGCGACGGCGCGGCTTCCTAGGAGGCCGACCTGCGTGGCGACGAAGTCGTAGGCGTTGCTCTGTTGCAGCTCCTGCTGCCGAGACTGCTCGCTGCTGACCGCCACGGATGGCGGGTTGGCCTCGAGCGTCACCGTCGCGCGGTAGATCGGCTTGGTCAGCAGCGTGAACAGGATCGCGCCGGCCAGCCCGACGCCAACCGCCGCCAGCACCAGCCAGCGCCAGTGGTGAAGGATCCTGAGGAGGGTCGGGAAGTCCAGGATCGCAGCCGCGGAATAGCTCCGCTGCCCGCGTCCCAGGTTCGCCCCGTCAGCCGGGAACGGAGCGACCGGCCACTGGCCGTCCTCCTTGACCGTAATACTCG
>DASVXN010000273.1:0-1516 GCA_036392635.1 Sphingomicrobium sp.
CGATCTCCGCCGAGCAGAACCCGCTGCTGCAAGACCCTTTCTTCCGGCGCTATTTCGGCGTGCCTGATGCGGCGCTCCAACCGGCGATGGCGGCGGGTTCCGGCGTGATCGTCGATGGCGAGCGGGGCTTCGTCATCACCAACTTCCATGTGGTTCGCGGCGCTCAGGCGGTGGAGGTCATCCTGAAGGACGGCCGTAGATATAGGGCCGAGCCGCTGGGCTTCGCGCCCAACCTAGACCTCGCGGTACTCCGCATCGGCGCAAAAGGCCTTCCGACACTGCCGCTCGGCGACAGCAAGAAGCTAGAGGTCGGCGACTATGTAGTCGCGATCGGAAATCCGTTCGGCCTTGGCCAGACGGTGACGAGCGGCATCGTCAGCGCAACGGAGCGCGGCCTGGGGCAGGGCGACTCCCGTCGGTTCATCCAGACCGACGCGCCGATAAACCCGGGAAATTCCGGCGGTGCGCTGATCAATCTTCATGGGGAACTGATCGGCATCAACTCTGCCCTGTTCAGCCCATCCTCGAGCGAAAGCAGCGCCGGCAATGTCGGCATTGGCTTCGCCATCCCAAGCAACGTGGTGAAGCAGGTGCTCGCCAGCGCGGAGCGTTCGTCGCCGGGGCAATAACAGCCGGAACCTCATCGCAGCCGTAGCGATTTCCACGGCTGAAGAGGAACAGCTATGCCGAACCTGCTCGGCGCGCGGACGCGTCGCCAATTGCCGATACGCTTGAGGGCGCATGCCGCCTGAGCCGCCGAACGCCCAAGCCTGGAATTGTTTCGCTGACGTTGGGCGCGCCTTGCTCGTGGGCAGCGCTGTCTTCGCTCCCTTGTGGCGGCGAGACACCCGCACGAGCTTCAATGCGCTGACCGCGGTCCTGGCGACCTCGGCCGGGTCCAAGGCGACAAAGGCCTTCTGGCGCGAACGCCGGCCCAATGGGGAGAACAACAAAAGCTTTCCGTCAGCCCACGCCGGCGACTGCTTTGCCGCGGCCGTCAGCTTGCATCGCAGCCGCGGCGATCTCTTGGGACCGTTGGCGATCGGCCTCGCGACGGCAGTCTCGATGGCCCGGGTGTTCAGCGGAAAGCATCACATCGCCGACGTGATCGCCGGAAGCGCGCTGGGCGTTGTCGCGGCCGAACTCGCCGCGGAACTCGGCACCTGACTACTCGCCGCTGGATCCGCCCGAGTTGTAATAGTCGATACGGATACGCACCCAGGACCCGATCAGCGGCCGTCCTCCCTTGCGCGGCGGCCGGACGTGAAATTGCCAGGCCGCTTGCCGCACCGCCGATGCAAGCCGCGAGCCCGGCGTCTGATCGAGCTCGACGCAATCCTGCACCCGGTTGTTCGGAATCGTCTTGCAGGCGACGAGGCCGAAACCCTCCTTGCCATTCTTCGGAAGGTAGCCTGCCAGTTCGGCATTCGTGGGTTCACGCGCCCACTGCGCGGCGTACATCGCTTCGCCGTTAGGGCCCTTGCCGACGACCTCGCTGTCTCCACCGCCGCCTGAG
>DASVXN010000274.1:0-3138 GCA_036392635.1 Sphingomicrobium sp.
AGCGCATCAAAGACGTTTCCCAGACCGGCAGCATCCCGCAACCCGAGCCTAAGCGGAAGTCTCGCTGACGCAGGACGCTCCACTGGACCCAGCGGATGCAGGATTCTGGAGACAGTTCATCGGGAGCGGCGGACGATGCTCATCCCGGAATTTACCTCGAATCTGTCGCCGAGTTTTCAACAGACAGAGTGCCTGGAGCGTGAGAACCGCCGCTTTCGCGGTGGGCTGCGGGGCTGCTTGGAAGCGGAAGTGCGCTCGTGATCGCTTCCGAGAGGCGCCGAAGCCAGCCTTCAGCTTCCTCGGCTCGAAGTTCTGCCCGTCTCGCCCGCTCTGCCCCAGCCCTTACCTGCGCCTCTGCGGCCCGGATCGAAAGCATCCGGCGAGGACCGCGGGTGGAGCAGGCGTGATCCGGGGGGATGCTACGCAGCCGCGGTCAGGTCGGCCTGAGCGGCTCTCCAGTTCCAGGGGAGGAGATCATCGAGGGCGCGAGCCGGATGGGCGTTGATGCGCCCGAGGACGTCAGCGAGCCAGGCCTGCGGATCGACCTCGTTGAGTTTGGCGGTCATGATCAGCGTCGCAATGGCGGCAGCTCGATCGGCGCCGCGCTCGGAGCCGGCGAACAGCCATGAGCGGCGGCCCAGGGCGAAGCCCCTCAGGGCGCGCTCGGCCGCGTTGTTCGAGAGGCAAATCCGTCCGTCATCGAGGAAGCGGGTAAATGATGGCCAGCGTCGAAGCATGTAGTCGATCGGCTCGGCAACAGCGGCCGAGCGCGACAGGCGAGAGCGCTGGTCCCGGAGCCAGACCTCAAGGTCGGCCGCAAGGGGGGCGCTCTGCTCTCTGCGCACGTGGAGACGCTCAGCGGCGGAGCGGCCGTTGATGACGCGCTCGATCTCGAACAGAGCATCGATGCGCCTCACCGCCTCAAGCGCAATCGGCGAGATCACGGCAGCGTTCTTGCCGCGCCTCGGATTGGCGGCGATATCGGCGAGCTCGAAGAACTGCCGGCGTGCATGCGCCCAACAGAATGCCGGCGTGATCGCGCCCTGCGGGCGGCCGGCGTCGTAAAGCCGGTTGTAGCCGCTGTAGGCATCGGCCTGCAGGATGCCGGTGAAGCCGCGAAGGTGACGCTCGGGATGCACACCGGCCCGGTCTCGCGAGGCGTAGTAGAGGGCCGCCGGCGGCGCCCGGCTGCCGAACGGCCGGTCGTCGCGGACATAGGTCCAGATGCGCCCCGTGACGGTCTTGCCCTTGGCCAGGATCGGCACGGTGGTGTCGTCCCCGTGCAGGCGCTCGGCAGCCAAGACATGGGCTTCGATGAGCCGATACACCGGCTGCAGAATCGTCGTGGAGGCGCCCACCTGATCGGCCAGCGTAGAGACGCTCAGCTCGAGGCCTTCGCGGGCGTAGCGCTCGCTCTGCCGGTTCAGCGGCTGATGCTGCCCGAACTTCTCGAACAGAATGGTGGCGAGCAGGTTCGGTCCGGCAAAGCCGCGCGGCGTGACGTGGAAGGGTGCAGGCGGCTGCGTGATCGTCTCGCAATCGCGGCAGCTGAAGCGCTCGCGCACGGTCTGGATCACCTTCCAGCGGCGCGGAACCACCTCCAGCGTCTCGGTGACGTCCTCGCCGAGCTTCGACAGCCTAGCCGATCCGCAGCAGGGGCAGGTCTGCGGCGCGGCGATGACGACGCGCTCGCGCGGCAGGTGATCGGGAAACGGGCGACGCGACGGCCGCCTGCGCGCGAACGATCTCACCGCCTCCGTGGACGCCTGCTGCGCGGCCTGTTCGTCCTCGCTCGCCGCTGCCTCAAGTTCTTCCAGCTCCAGTTCCATCTGGTCCAAGAGCCGCGTCTTGCGCTCCGAGCGGGTGCCGTAGAGCTCGCGCCGCAGCTTCTCGATCGCGAGCTTCAGATGCGCGATCAGGGCTTCGCTGCTCGTCAGATCCGCCTGGGCGTTGGCCGCCTCGGCGCGAGCGTCGGCAAGCTCGGACTCCGCCGCGATGCGGGCCGCGCGCTCGGCGACGATCATCGCATGGGCGCTCACAAGATCGGTCGGGAGCGATTCAGCAGCGGCGCTCACAACCCGATGGAATCACATCCACTGTGGCCCGCAAGCAGGATCGTTATCCGACCGAGGTTGGACGCCAAGTTGCCTGGGGATGACGCCAGTCGATCCCCGACAAAAGATAGCCGAGCTGGGCCGGCGAGATCGTCACGGCCCCGTTGGCCGGGCTCGGCCACAAGAAGCGGCCCCGTTCCAGCCTCTTCGCGAACAGGCACGCGCCCTGGCCGTCGTGCCAGATAACCTTCAACAGGTCGCCGCGGCGGCCGCGAAAGCAGAACAGGTGCCCACTCAGCGGATCCTGCCGCAGCACCTCCTGAACCTGCAGCGACAGGCTGGAGAACCCTTTGCGCAGATCCGTGTGCCCCGTCGCCAGCCACACTCGAACGCCCGACGGGAGCGGGATCATCGCCGCTCCAGGACATCGAGGACCCGGGCCAAGGCAGCGGCGTCGACGCCAGCCCTGACGATCATGCGCCGTCCGCGGCCCAGCACGATCTCGATCCGATCATCACCCGACTTGGCGCAGCCCAACTCTGTGTTCGGCGTCGCGGCGGTGGGCGGCTCGGGCACGATCACAGCCGGCACGAAGCCCGGCACTGGTTCCGCTTCGGATTGCTCAGGGCGCAGTGTGCGACGCCAAGCCAGAAGCTGGGCGCGGGAGATGCCGTGGCGCCTCGCCGTCGCCGAGACAAGCCGCGGACCGGCCAGGCTCTCCAAGACAATCCTGGCCTTCTCGTCCTCAGACCAGCGACGGCGACGACCCGTCTCGACGATCTCAAGCCGTCCAAAGGCACTGTGCGTATGACCGTTCATACGCACTGTTCTCAGCCCAAAGAACACTGCGCCGCAAGGCGGCCCTCACCGGGAGCTCACGTTCGCTGAGGCGATGGTGCCCTTCATGCCTCCGGTCATGAATGGGGTCGTTGCCGAGGTGACGAAGTGGCCGACAGCACCGAAGCGCATCCTCGACATTGCGGCTGGCCACGGGATGTTCGGGATCACACTGGCTAAGGCCCTGCCCCAGGCCGAGGTCACGGCTATCGACTGGCAGAACGTACTCAACGTGGCTCAGGAGAAC
>DASVXN010000275.1:0-2615 GCA_036392635.1 Sphingomicrobium sp.
TGGCGGCGCTCGCTAAGGAAACCAAGCTCGATCGCGGTCAGGCCGAATTCGTCGCCCAGCTCCGGATAGGCCTTGCCCAGTTCCTTGGCGACACGGCCAAAGGCGGCGTCAACGGTGAGACCGGCCTCGGCGCAGATGACCAGGAGGTCGAGCGCGTCGGGAAGGCCCTTGCGGATCGCATTGCTGCGCTTCTGGACCTTATTCTTCAGCCAGATGTCGGGCGATTTGTACGATCCGACGATGACGCCCGCGACCGTCATGTAGCGACGGAAGCCGCCCCATTCCGGCCAGTGGTTCACCACGTAGATCATGACCACGGCGGTGATGCCGAGCACGACGGGCAGGACGAAGCGCGCAAGGATGATGAAGAAGGCGAGGTCCTTGGCGCGGATGCCGGCCTGCATCAGGCGCATCTGCGTTTTCTTGACCTGGTCGTCCTGGAGCATCTTGAACTGCCCCAGCCACTGCCGGACGTTGTCGGCGGCCTGGTTGCGGTTCGTGAGCTTCTTGCGCTTGTTGGTCGAGGCGACGATGCCCGCCTTGAGCTGTTCGCGGCGCTCGTTCAGCGCTTTGACGCGGCGGGCCATGGGATCCTTGACGGTCGTCGCCGCATAGATGGCGATGATGACCGCGAATGTCGCGACGGCGCTGAGCAGCGTCGCAATCCACATGACGTCGAAGCCGAGGATGTGTGGCCCGGTTGGAGGCGCAGCCTGCATGATGGAACTAGCCCCCTTAGATCTCGAAGTTGACCATTTTGGCCATGATCAGGCCGCCGACGCCCATCCAGATCATCCCGCCGATACCGGCGACGATGAGGCGCTCGTCCGTGAAGAACTTGCCCATGTAGCTGGGGTTCATCATGTAAACGATGCCGAAGACGAGGAAGGGCAGCGAGCCGACGATGTAGGCAGAGGCCTTGGATTCCGAGCTCATCGCGCGGATCTTCAGCTTCATCTGGGCGCGCTTGCGAAGCACGTCCGCCAAATTTGAAAGGGTCTCAGCCAGGTTGCCGCCGGTCTCGCGCTGGATCGCCAGCGTGATCACGAAGAACTGGAACTCCGGCGTGCCGAGGCGGTCCGCAGTGTCCTGCAGCGCCGCTTCCATGGTCCGGCCGATCTTCATCTTGTCGGACACCATCCGGAACTCGTCGCCGACGGGACCCGTGATTTCACCAGCAACGATGCCGAGCGTTTCCGTGATCGGAAGACCCGAGCGGAGGCCGCGGACCATCAGTTCGATCGCGTCCGGGAAGTTCACGGTGAACTTGTTGACGCGACGCTTGATGAGGCGGCCGACGACGAAGTGCGGACCACCGACACCGAGAAGAATGCCAAGCAGAAGCGAGAGGAAGAAGGGTGCGCCCTTGACCATCAAGAGCAACGCCACGACCACCATGACGCCCGCGCAGATCATCGCGTACTTGCCGAGGGTGATGTCCTTGCCGGTCTGCTCGAGCCGCTGGCGGAGCAGGGCCGGCTTCGGGATCAACGTCGAGGCGAAGCCTTCCAGCTTGTTGGCACGGTCGGCGAAAAGCTTGCGGATCTGCGCCTGGGCATTGCCCGCGACGACGTCGCCGTGGCGCTCCTTGATGAGCTCCACGCGGCGCTTGAGGTTCTTGGACGGCGAAGGGCCCTGCATCGCCGTATAGGCGAGGCCAAGCGCGCCGAGGCCGCCGATCATGAGTAGCCAAACCAACATACTTGCTACCGCCTCTCGCTCTTGTTGCGCCGGCGCCTGCGTTCAGGCGCCGGTGCGGCAACCCGCTTACGCAGCCTTGTCTTTCGGCTTCGCGAGCATCGACTTGAGATTGTTGACCAGCGACTTGTTGCCACTGGCCTGCACCTCGACCGCCGAACCCTCTTCGCTGGCGTGGTTCAGGACCATGCCGGACAGGGCGTTGAACGGCGCCGCAAGCTTGCCGCTCGCGATTTCCGCCATCGGCTTGCCGAGCTTGGCGGCCTGGGCAGCAATCTTCGCGTCGTACGGGAAGACCACGTCCACCGAACGCTCGATCGACTGCTCGAAGTCCTTCCGGCTGATCTCGAGCGCGCCGCCCGAGGGAACGCCGTTGGCAACGACGATCACCTTGGTCTGCGGAGCGTTCGACTTCAGCCAGGCGAGGACGCGGATGGTGTCGCGTGTGCCGGCGAGCGTGAGCTCGGCGACGACGACTGCGACGTGCGCGTCGTGCACCAGGTGCGGATACTGGATCAGCATGTGGCGCGGCAGGTCGAGCACGGTGGACTCAAAGGCGTTCCGCATCTCTTCCTGAAGCTGGAAGAAGGCGGTGCCGTCGGTCACCAGCGGCTGGTGGATTGGCGCTTCGGCCGACAGCACCGACAGGCGCTCGTTGGCGCGAACCATCGCACGCTCGATGAACAGGCCGTCGATGCGGCTCGGGTTCTCGATCGCATCGGTCAGGCCGCGGCCGGGCTCGAGGTCGAGCGCCAGGGCGCCCGTCCCGAAGTGCACGTCGAGGTCGAGCAGCGCCGTCGAACGGTGCGCCTTTTCGCCGAGCAGCCAGGCCAGCGAAGTGGCGATGGTCGAGGCGCCCACGCCACCGCGGACGCCCATGACGGCTGCCATGACGTGCGGCTTGTCGGCCTGCGCTT
>DASVXN010000276.1:0-5371 GCA_036392635.1 Sphingomicrobium sp.
GCGGACCTTTCGCGGGCTGCACCTCGTCTCCGCCGGCGCTTATTCGCTGGGCCATGGGCTGAACGATGCCCAGAAGACGATGGGGATCATCACCGTGCTGCTCTACTCGACGGGCTATCTCCACGGGCAGTTCGAGGTGCCACACTGGGTTGCGCTGAGTTGCTATGTGGCGATCGGCCTCGGCACGCTAAGTGGCGGGTGGCGGATCATCGAGACGATGGGCACCCGGATCACCAAGCTCAACCAGCATCAAGGTTTCTCCGCTTCGGCGGGCGGATCGATCATGCTGTTCGCGGCATCGTACCTCGGCATCCCGGTCTCGACGACGCACACGATCGCAGGCTGCGTGATCGGTGCCGGAACCGCTCGCCGTGCTTCGGCAGTGCGCTGGGGCCTTGCCGGAAACGTCGCCATTGCCTGGGTGATCACCATCCCGTCTTCAGCGACGGTGGCGGCAATCTTCTACTGGCTCATCACCGGCCAGTTCCTTCGCGTGTTGATCGCTGTCGGCCTGATCGCCTTCGTCGCCTATTCGGCTCGGCAATGGCGGGTTCAATCCTGAAAATGCGCTCAGAGCCCGGTGCTTAACAGGCGTTAAATCGACTGATAAGCTCGCCCCGAGGCGGGGGGAGTCCCGAAGTGCGTCGGTCCGTGCGGAACTGCCGACCATGAACGTCGCGGAGCGCGTTGGGCGCGCACCGAACGACGCGCTGCTGATCGTCCATTGTCTTGGCGCCCTGCGCCTCGAGGACCGCGGAGCGAGGGAACTGCACCTCCGGACGCGCAAGGCGCGAGCGATGCTCGCGGTGCTGGCCATTCACGGCAAGGCCATGTCGCGGAATGGCCTGGCCGACCTGCTGTGGAGCGATCGCGGCCCGGCGCAAGCCAGGGCGAGCCTGCGGCAGACCGTGTTCGAGCTGCAGCACCTCGACTGGCGCGGCGCGCCGGTGGTGGCCGCGAGCCGCGAGGACGTGTCCGCGGCGCGCAACGCGGTCGTCACGGACCTGGAGCTGATCCGCACGGCATCCGAGAACGGCGACTGGCCGCGCCTGCTGTCGTTGCTGGAGGCGAGCGATCCCGGGCTGCTGACGGACCTCGACGGGCTCGATCCCGAGATGGACGACTGGCTCCGGCTGCAGCGGGCGCACGAGCCGGGGAAGACGATCTCCGCGGCCACCGATGCTGCGAAGCGCTGCGCCTCGGAAGTGGGTGCGCGCCCGGCGCTCGACCTGGTTGCCGAGATCCTGCGGCTGGACCCGGTCAACGAAGAGGCGACGCGGCTTGCGATGCGGCTGTCGTTCGAGGCGGGCGACCGGGTCGCGCTGCACCGATACTTCGCGGCACTGCGCGACCGGCTTCGCGAGGATTATGGTGCCGAACCGGCCAACGAAACGGTCGACCTGCTCCGGAGGCTCGGCAGCGGCAAGGATGAGCCGCCGGCCGAGGACTTGGAGCCAGCCTCGCCAGCGCGCGTCGGTCAGCTCCAGAAGGCACCGCAGCGCGCCTCCGCCGCGGGCATCGCGGTGACGGCGGGGCTTTTGATCCTCGCGATTTCGGCGCTCTTCCTGGTGTGGCGAGGCAGTGGCCCTGCGGGGCCTGCGGAGCGTGGCGTCATAGTTGCCGTGCTCCCGTTCGAGCAGCAGCCGCCGGACGGCAGCTTCCTTGCCGCCGGGCTGTGGGAGCAGACGCGCGGCGCACTGACACGCAACCCGTCGATCAAGGTGCTCGGCCGGGCCACGACCGAAGCCATGGCGGCGCAGAAGCTGGCGCCAGATGGCTACCGGAAGCGGTTCGGCGTGACGCACCTGCTCGAAGGCACCGTCCGGCGAAGCGGAGCCGAGTTCCTGGTCTCGGTCAGCCTGACCCGAACGAGCGACGGCGTCGCGGTGTGGCAGGACGTCTTCCATGGCCGCGCTGGCCAGCCGTTCGCTCTTCAGGATGCGATTGCGGCGGGCATCGAAGGCAAGCTCCGCGCGCAACTGGCACCCGGCGGCGGACGCAAGGCCGAGCAGATCGCCACCTCGCCCGAGGTCTACGCATTGTATAGCGAGGCGCGGCAGCTGATCGGCAGCCGCGACCGTTTCGCTTTTGGCAGAGCCGAACGACTGTTGCGCGACGCGGTCAAGCGCGACCCCAATTATGCGCCCGCCTGGTCGCTGCTGGGCGCTGCGATCTACTTCAACGGGAGAATGGCCATCGTCGATGCCGACGCACGCGCGGAAGGCATACGATCGGTCCAGCATGCCCTGTCGCTGGCGCCTAACTTCGCACCGGCGCACGCAACTCTTGCACTGATAGAGGGCGAGGCCTCGCGCGACGCACAAGCGTCGCTGCAGCGCGCAGTCGCGCTCGATCCGAGCTATTCGGAAGCCTGGAACTGGCTCGGCAACAGTTTCGCAGCCCAGGGGCGCTCCCGCGAAGCCATTGCCGCCTACGAGCGGGCGCTGGCGATCGATCCGTTGCTCTCACCCGCGGCCATCAACCTCGTCAACACGGCGGGAAACGCGGGGGACAAGGCCGCCGTTCAGCGCCTGGTGAGGACCATTACGAAGGCAGGTGCGAGCCCTGAGCTGATCGACAGCATCAAGGCGCAGCAGGCCTATGCGGAAGGCGATCTGTCGGGAAGCCTGACGCTCCTCGAGGCTCGCGGACTGGACGGCCGCGCACCCAAGAAGCTGTTGGAGCACAACTGGTTCGACGCGCTCACCGCACTCGGCATGTACGACGAGCTTCACCGTGTGACGGGGTGCCCGGACTGGTACGCGCCGCTGCTCGCCGGCAAGGCGCTGCCGCCTAAGGTTTTCCAAGGCAAGCCGGTTACCCCCGAAGAGTTCTGGACTTCGCTGTTCTTTTCGGCGCCTGCCGCGAGGGCACTGGTTCGCCTCAACCATCCTGCGGACCTCGTGCGGCTGTATCGGGCCAATTTCGCCGACGCGGACGATTTCGTCTCGAAAACTGACCGGCGCGATATGTTGCCGGAGCTTGCCGCTACTCTTGCGATCGCTCTCGACCAGACCGGCGCGCATGAGGAGGCGAGCCACGTGCTCACCGCCGCCTCCGACCGGGTCGAAGCGACGCTTCGTCGGACGCCGGAGCGAACCTCCGTCGCGCGGCTCGCCATGATCCGATCGGCGCAGAACCATCGCGCCGCAGCGGTAGCGCTGCTGGAAGCGGCGGCGCGCAAGGGATGGTTCCCGGACGGGCGCGCCGTTTCGATCGACCTTGCCCAGGAGCCCTCATTCCGTTCGTTGCGCGGCGACGTGCGGTTCGAGGCGCAGCGCAAGCGCTTCCTTGACCATGTCGCAAAAGAACGGGCGGAGCTTGGCCCCTTAAAGGTCTGAAGCTCCGCCCGTTGCCCCCGCTCGGTTGCCCCTACCTCAGCGGGTTGAGGTGAAGATGTCGGTCGAGCCCTCGACGCCCGCACGTGTCGTGCCGAACATCAAGCGCTGGCCGTCCCACGAGATCGACGCGCGCGTCTCGTTTCCGGCGCTGTTGATGCCATTGCCGAGCTGCACGGCAGCGCCCCACGGCTGATCGACGGATGAGCGGGTTGCCGTCCAGATGTCGGTACCGCCGAGCGAACCGGCCCGCGTCGAGTCCCACACGATCTCTAGCCCGTCGTGCCGTACGTTGGGACGCGCGTCGGCGGCCGAGCTGTTCACGCCGCCGGGCGCAAGCTGCGCCGGACCATAGTCAACGCTGTAGTAGATGCGTTGGCGGCCCTCACGCGTGCTCGAGAAGTAGAGGTACTCATGGCCACCTGCCTCGAACCAAGACGGGCTCCATTCCTCCGCCGAGCTGTTGATTGCAGTATCGCCGGTGGCAAGCCGTTGCGGTGTCTGGAAACCCGCCTTCGGCAGGTCCTTCGACACATAGATGTCGGTGTTGGTCGGGCTGAGCCTCCGCACGAAGAAGAATCGGTTGCCACGTGCGGGACTTGGGCAGAATTCATCGGCGCTAGTGTTGATCGTTGGCCCGGCATTCACCGGCGTTCCCCAGCCATTGCCGGTCCATGGCGCGATCCAGATGTCGAGTCCGCCGTAGCCGCCGGGCCGGTTGGAAGCCATGTAGAGGCTGTAATCGTAAGGGTTCAGGATCGGGCAGCCGTCGTTGAACGTGGTGTTCAGGCTGCTGCTGGATGTGGGCAGGGATTCGGCGCTGACCGGCGCGCCCCAAGCGCCATAGTCTTTCGCCTGCGCTGCGCCGGGAGCGAGCAGCGCCGCGAGCCCGCACAGTAACAACGCGCGACCTGAAGGCCGCCACCACACTTCACGCATTACCGATTCTCCTGCTCTCGCACGCGGGAAGGGCGTGCTCGCCGGACGATGTGGCGGACGCCGCGTTCGCTAGGTGTGACCGATGCGTTATCTGCGCGTTAATTCGACCGGACGCGGCAGCAAAAGGCGGCTGCTGACAGAAGAAATCATGAGGATTAGAGCGCAGGCATGATCGGTAAGCAGGCAAGAGCGGGCTTCGCCCTTTTCGCAGTCGCGGCAGTCGCCGGAACAGGGCTCGCCTTTGCGGCGCCTGCGGCTCGCCACGTCGACATCAAGCGAATGTCCGAGATCACGCGCGTCCTCGCGTCGGACGAGTTCCAGGGCCGAGCGCCCGGGACGCCTGGCGAGGCCAAGACGATCCCGTACCTGATCGAGCAGTTCAAGGCTGCGGGGCTGGAGCCCGCCGGCGACAATGGCGGGTGGACGCAGGAAGTGCCGATGATCCACACGCAGCTGAAGGCGCCGGTGAACGTGTCGGTCAGCCAGGCGGGCCAGACGACGCCCCTGCGCTTTCCCGACGATATTTACCTCGGCACCGTTCGAGCGCTGGACCGGGTGCGCATCGGCAACGCGCCGATGGTGTTCGTCGGCTATGGCGTGAACGCGCCGGAACGCGGCTGGGACGATTTCAAGGGCGTCGACCTGCACGGCAAGGTTGCCGTCATGCTGGTCAACGATCCTGACTTCGAGGCCGCGACGGGCGAGCCTGTGGCCGGCAAGTTCGGCGGAAAGACCATGACCTATTACGGCCGCTGGACCTACAAATATGAGGAAGCGGCGCGCCGTGGCGCCATCGCAGCGCTGGTGGTCCACGAGACCGAAGGTGCGGGCTACCCGTGGAATGTGGTGAAGAGCCCCGCCGGCGAGGGCTACAACATCGTACTGCCTGCCAATGCCCAGCAGCCGGTGGCGCTGCAGGGCTGGATCCAACAGTCCGTGGCGGCAACGCTGCTCGAGCGCGCCGGCTACGACTATGACACCGTCAAGAAGCAGGCGCGCACCGCTGCCTTCAGGCCGTTCGAGCTCAAGGCGAGCTTCTCGGCGGACATTCCCGTCAGCATGGAGCGCATCACCAGCCGCAACGTGATCGGCAA
>DASVXN010000277.1:0-3645 GCA_036392635.1 Sphingomicrobium sp.
GGTCAACCGCCGCGAATATGGCCCCGGCCAGCACGGCCAGCGCCGCAAGGGCAAGATTTCCGACTACGGCATCCAGCTGCGCGCCAAGCAGAAGCTGAAGGGCTACTACGGCGAAGTCACCGAGAAGCAGTTCAAGGCGACCTACCAGGAAGCCGCGCGGATGAAGGGCGACACCGGCCAGAACCTGATCGGCCTCCTCGAGCGCCGCCTCGACATGGTCGTCTACCGCGCCAAGTTCGCGCCGACGATCTGGGCCGCCCGCCAGCTCGTCAGCCACGGCCATATCCGCGTCAACGGCGTGAAGTGCAACATCGCGTCGCGCCGCGTGAACGTGAACGACGTCGTCGAGCTCGGCCCGAAGGCGCAGGAGATGGCGCTGGTGATCGAGGCGCAGAGCCTCGCCGAGCGCGACATCCCCGACTACGTGGTTCCGGACGGCACCTCGAAGATCACCTTCACCCGCGTGCCGAAGCTGGACGAGGTGCCCTATCCGGTCCGGATGGAGCCGAACCTCGTGATCGAATTCTACTCGCGCTAAGCCTGTCCTGAGCGGCGCCGCAGGCGGCGTCGAAGGGCCTTCGCTTCAGCGTGCCGAAGAGGGCGGCCGGCACATGCCGAGCCGCCCTTTCTGTTGTCAGTGGCCGATCGTCCGATCCAGCAGCTGGCCGATCTTGGTCAGCATTTCAGTCCGTGCGGCCCCGTCCTCAAGCTGGTGATCGAGGGTCTTGTAGCGCAGGAACTCGACCGGCGTTCCGGCCGCGAGCAGCGCCTGGTTCATCTTCTCCGACTCCAGCGAATGGACGTTCATGTCCATGTCGCCGTGGACCAGCAGCACCGGTACCTTGATCTGCGCTGCGTGGCGTAGTGGCGAGCCCTCGATGATGTGCGGACCGGTGCCGATGAAGCGCGCGACGATGTCCGCGTTCGTATAGTCCTCTTCTTCCTTCGCCAGCATGGACAGGTCGGTGACAGGCGCAATCGCCGCCACGGCCTTGAACAGCGTGGGATCAGTCGCGGCGGACTGCAGGGCCGCATAACCGCCGTACGACCAGCCGACGATCGCCAGGCGCTTCGGATCGGCAATGCCTTCGCTGACGAGCCAGCGTGCCGAGGCCGTGATATCGCCGATCGATGTCCGCCAGCTCTTGAAGCCGTTCTCCATGAGCCAGGCATCGCCGAAGCCGGCAGAGCCGCGGTATTCCGGCTGAAGCACGGCATAGCCCTTCGCAGCGATATATTGCGCGAGCCAATCGAAGCCCCATTCGTCGCGGTCGCTCGGTCCGCCATGGGGCAGGACGACAGCTGGCAGGTTCTTCGGGTCCTTGCCCGGTGGAAGGGTGAGGTAAGCGGGGATCGTCACGCCGTCGCCCGACTTGACCGCGATCGGCTTGACGCTCGCCAGCTTCCTGTTCTCGAGCTCGGGGCGATCCAGCATGATCTCGGCCAGGTTCTTCGCCGTCTTGTCGAACAGGAAGTAGCGGCCGGGGTCGTTGTCGCTCCCGGCGTGGACGAGGACCTTCGTGCCGTCCGCGCTCGTACGCTCGACGTCGACAATCGGCAGGTTCGGGATCGCCCGTCCAAGAGCGCTGACGAGGGCCTTGTACTCGGGATCGAAATACTCGCCCACCCGCTTGTCGACGACATAGCTGTAGCCGATGACACGCTGCCCGTTGGCCGAGCGGATGATGCTGTCGATGTCGACCTTGGGGTTCGACGCGACCAGCTCCGTCGCCGGGGTTTCAGTCAGCTTGATGCGGTAGAGCGCCTTTCGTCCATCGAGCGGCTTCAGCGCGTAAAGCGAGTTGGTGGTCGCATCGATGGCGAGTGGCCGGAAATGATCGTCGTCGACCCAGTCCGTCAGCGCCTTCCAGTCGCGCGAGCCTTCGGTGCGGAAGAAGAACTTGCTCTTGCCCGTCAGCATGTTCTGCCTGGTGGCGACGCGCTCCATCAGGCGCACGGTGCCCTGGCCATCGCTTAAATAGCCGCCCACATCCGCTTCGGGCGCCTCGACCGCCGCGGTTTTCAGCGTCACCGTGTCGATCCGATCGACGCCTGCACCGCTCCTGGTGCGAACCATGCGGGTGCCGGTTGTGCCGGACTCCGGCATATATTCGCGCATCATCAGGACCGAGCCGTTGCCGTTCGGCAACCAGTCCAGGATCTCGCCGTCGAACTGCCGGATTCCGGCATCGTAGAACGAGGAGCGCTGGCCGAGCTGCTTGAGGTCGCTGCCGTCGCTGTTCACTGCAATCAGGCGCGAGAAGCCCAGCAGCACGCCGCCGTCGCTCATCATGTTTGCGGTATAGCGACAGACGAGGCGCCTGTCGGTCACGAAGCGGCACCAGCGGAGCCGCTCGGTGCCCTTGCCGCTGTTGAGGAACGCCTTTGTGTCTCCCGATTGAACATCGGCGATGAACGCAACGGAGCCGCCGCCCGCTGACGGCGCGACGTAGGAGACGAGCCTGCCGTTCGGCGAGAGGTCGACCCCGACGGCGCTCTCGCGCACGCCGAACAGTGCCGCGAGCGGGTCGGCAACGGTCGCGGATTGCGCCGCGGTGCCACTCACTGCCAGCGCCAGCGCGGACACTGCTGCCCTGATAGATGTGGAACGCATTGAGTCTACCCTCCTCAATGCCCGATCGTGCGGTCGAGCAGCTGGCCGATCTTCAGCAACAGCGTCGTGCGGGCTTCATTGTCTTCGAGTTGGTGATCGAGGCCCGCGAATCTAAGCAACTCGCTTTGCTTGCCGGCACTTTGCAGTGCCGACTGCATCCGCTCCGACTGAGCGATATTCACGTTCACGTCGCGGTCGCCATGCGCGAGCAGCACGGGCACCGCGATCGCTGCTGCGTGCCTTGCGGGCGATCCGTCCACGAGCTGTGGTCCGTCGCCGATGAACGCCGCAGTCTCCTTGAAGCTGGTATATGCAACCGCCTGCGCCTTCATGAGGCTGAGGTCGGTCACGGGGGCAATGGCGACCACGGCTTTGTAGAGCAACGGGTCGGTGGCCGCCGACTGCAAGGCAGCATAGCCCCCGTAGGACCAGCCTAGGATGGCGGTCCGCTTCGGGTCGGAGATCCCTTCTTTCGCGAGATACTGAGCGGCAGCCGAAATATCCCCAATCGACGTGCGCCAGCCCTTGAACCCATTTTGCGCGAGCCACGCATCGCCGAAGCCCGCAGAGCCGCGGTATTCAGGCTGGATCACGGCATAGCCGCGAGCAGCCAGGAACTGCGACAGCCAGTCGAAGCCCCACTCATCGCGCGAGCTCGGGCCGCCGTGAGGAAGTACGACCGCAGGCAGGTTCTTGGCGTCCTTGCCCACCGGAAGCGTCAGGTAGGCCGGGATCGGCGTGCCGTCGGCAGCCGCGTACTTGATCGGCTTCACTTCCGCGAGCGGACGTCCCGCAAGATTGGGCCGAACGCCCATCAGCTCGCCAAGGGACTTGCTGCTCTTGTCAAACAGGTAGTACCGGCCGGGGTCGCGATCGCTGCCCGCGAACAGGAGCACCTTGCTGCCGTCCTGGCTCGCGTTCCCGAAATAGACCGACGGGTGGTTCGGAAGCGCCCTGGTCAGCGCCGTGGAAAGTGCCTTGTACTCGGGATCGAAATAAACGGTGTGACGCACGTCATCGACATAGGTGTA
>DASVXN010000278.1:0-4186 GCA_036392635.1 Sphingomicrobium sp.
CATCACGTAAACGACGCGAGCCTGCTGGAGTGCCGAGAGGCGGATCGCGGGGCGGCAATAATCGGTGAAAACCAGGAAGGTCCCGCCATACGGCACGACGCCGCCGTGGAGCGCCATGCCGTTCATGGCGGCGGCCATGCCGAACTCGCGGATGCCGTAGTACATGTAGCGGCCGGCGTAGTTCTCGGCCGTGAGCGGCTCGAGCGCCTTGGTCTTGGTGTTGTTGGAGCCGGTGAGGTCGGCCGAGCCCCCTATCGTCGCCGGGATGGCGGCGTTGATGGCTTCGAGGGCCATTTCCGACGCCTTGCGGGTGGCGACGGGTTTCAGGTCGCCGAGCAGCTTGTAGATGTAGGGCTGCAGCCAGGCTTCGCTGACCTTGCCGGCAATCCGCGCTTCGAACTCGACCTTGCGGCCGCTCTGCTCGAGGCGCTCCTTCCAAAGCGCATGCTCGACGGCGCCACGCTTGCCGGCGGCGCGCCAGGCGGTGAGGACGTCATCAGGGACGGTGAACTCTTCCGGAGCAAGGCCGAGCTGGGCGCGGGCGGCTTCGACCTCGGTCTTGCCGAGCGCGGCGCCGTGGGTGGCCGAGGTACCCTGCTTGTTGGGGGCGCCGTAGCCGATGATGGTGCGGCAGCGGATGAGGCTCGGGCGCGGGTCGGCCAACGCTTCCTTGATCGCGCGGTCGACGTCGTCGGCGTCGAGGCCGTCGCATTCGCAGGTGTGCCACTGCGCCGCCTCGTGACGGGCGACGACGTCCTCGTTGCGGGAGAGGTCGGTCGAGCCGTCAATGGTGATCTCATTGTCATCCCACAGGACGATGAGGCGGCCGAGCTTGAGGTTGCCGGCGAGGCCGACCGCCTCGTGGTTGACGCCCTCCATCAGGTCGCCGTCGCCGGCGATCACGAAGGTGCGGTGATCGACCAGCTCGTCGCCGTAGACCGCGTTGAGGTGGCGCTCGGCGACGGCCATTCCGACCGCCATGGCGAGGCCCTGCCCGAGCGGGCCGGTGGTGACCTCGACTCCGGGAAGCTCGAAGTTTTCCGGGTGGCCAGCGGTCGGGCTCCCAAGCTGACGGAAGCGCTTGATGTCTTCCATCGTCGGCCGCTCGTACACCGTCAGGTAGAGCAGGGCGTAGATCAGCATCGAGCCGTGGCCGGCCGACAGCACGAAGCGGTCGCGGTCGGCCCAGTGCGGGTCGGCGGCGTCGAACTTCAGGTGGCGGGTGAACAGCGCCGTGGCCGCGTCGGCCATGCCCATCGGCATCCCGGGATGGCCGCTGTTCGCGGTCTCCACCGCGTCCATCGCGAGGGCACGGATGGCGTTGGCGAGGCTGCGGTCGGTCGGCTGCATGACGCTCCGGCGAAATGGGGTCCAATCGTTCGGGAGTCCGAACGATGTTCGCGGCCCCAATACCCACCTAATGCCGCGCGTCAAATTGGGGGCTTTCCGATGCTTGCCCGCTGTAGCCAAACTGCTTAGCGGAAGATTCATGAGCGACCGCGAACTGACCCAAGCGTTCGATCGCGCCGAGCGGGCGCTGCAGCGGATCGAGCGCGCTCTTGCCGCCAAGCGCCGTGCACCGCGCGACGAGGAGCTTCGCGCCAAGGTCCGCGAAGTGGTCGAGGAGCTCGACGAGCTGATTCGCGAGGCGGCGGCGTAGATGTCGACGATGGTGGACCTGAAGATCGCCGGACGCGTGTACCAGGTGGCCTGCCGCGCCGGCGAGGAGGACAATCTTCGCGAGGCCGCCCGGCTGGTCGACGGCAAGAGCCGCGAGGCGCTGGCGGGGCTCGGCACGCTGAGCGAGGCGCGGCAATTCCTGTTTGCCTCGCTTCTGCTGGCCGACCAGCTGATCGAGAAAAAGCCGGACGCCGCGGTGCCGCCGCCGCCCTCCCCGCCTGATCCGGCGGTGATCCAGCGCGTCGAGTCGCTTGCTGAGCGCCTTGAGTCGCTGGCGGTGACGCTTGAGAACGACGGCGCGAGCGCCTAGATAGTTTGTGACGGGCACTGCCAGGTGCGAGCCTTCGGAAAATCCCTGAGGCTATTCAATCCTAATGGGAGCTGACCCTGCTCTGGACCCTGGTTTGGAGCAATCGGCGCCCACCTGACGTTTTGGCGTCAGAGGATTTTAGGGCAAACGGCCATGGTGGTCCCGTCACCTCCCTTCTTCCCCGGACCCCGGCACCCTGGGCCTGAGATGGAACCCCTGTCCAAGGAGACGCTGCGGCGCGCAGCGCTCGAGGCGCGAAAGGCGTTCGTGCGGACGCTCAGCGATGCCGAGCGGGCGCGGCTGGAGCAAAAGCTTGCCCAGCATCTGACCTCGCTGTTTGCGGGCGTTGCGGTGGTCGGCGGCTACTGCCCGCTCGGTTCGGAGATCAGTCCCCTGACCGCGACGGAAGAGGCGCGAGCGGTTGGCGCCATCGTCGCTTATCCCTCCTTTCCCCATCCTTCGAAGCCCTTCCGCTTCCTGGCGGGCGACCCGCTCGAGCCGGGGCCGTTCGGGATCATGCAGCCGGCGGGCCGCCACCCGGTGGTCCAGCCCGACCTGGTGCTGGTGCCGCTGATCGCCGTCGATGGTGACGGTTCGCGGCTCGGCCGCGGCAAGGGACACTATGACCGCGCGCTGGTCGGCCTGAAGAAGAACGGCGCGCGACTGATCGGCGTCGGCTGGTCGATGCAGCGCTTGACCGAGACCATTCCGCATGACGAGTGGGACATCCCGCTCGACGCCTTTGCCTCACCCGAGGGCGTAGAGATCTTCGACAATCAGCGCGTGTAGGGAACGAAGTCGCCCAGCACGCAGGACGGACCCGGGATGTGACTGTTACGGTCGATCGACCGAACGATGTCGCCTCCGCAAAGCTGCGAGCCCGTGGGCTCCGTCACCAGGATGTCGTTCCACCCGAAGCCGCACGAAGGCCCGAGGTGGTTCGCCCAGATCGTTTTCCCGTTCCCGTAGACGAGGGTGTGACGGTCGGTCTCGGACACGCGCAGGGCCTCGAGCTGCATGAGGCTGATGCAGCGCTTCGGCGGGCCTGCCGAGCGCCCGGCGAGCTCCACCGGAGGAGCTTGGCGGTCAGCGTAGGGAGGCGGCGCCGCGCAAGCGCCGAGCGCGACGGTCAGCAGTGCGATGCGAAGCTTCATGGCCGCGTCTTACTCCAATCCCTCGGTAACGTCTGTACGCCCCAGATGCGCGACGGTTCACATGCGGCGGTCCTGCGTGGCGCGGAAGCCACAACGGCAGAATTCTTTTCGACGGAGCAGCTTAAGCCCGCCTAGCGCCTCGAAGCGTCCTTCTTTTGGTAACGCTCGGGTGGTAAACGCATGAGCCTCGTAGGCGGCTCGATCGCCTGCGACCAAGGGGTAAGTGGAATGCCGTTCAAGGCTATTGCGTTCGTCGTCATCGTTGGACTCAGCGTGCTGCTGTTCATGGGACTGCATCGGGAGAACCGCGCCGATGCCGCGGCCGGCAACTGCTACGCCTCCACGCAGGGGCCCTCCGCGCCTACACTCTGCCAGTAACACTCGCGACAGCACGGACCTTCGCGGGGCGAAGACATCGCCGCTATCGGGCGCTATCGCCGGGCAAATGCAGCCCCGATCCGAACCCAGCGGACGAACAATCGTCGGTATCCTACTGATTCTGCTCCTGATTGTCGGCTGGGCAACGCTCGTCGCAAGCATGAGCCGGATCGTCGGCAGTTGGCCTGTTATCCTTCAGGCGCCTTACTATCTCTTTATGGGGCTTGCTTGGATCGTGCCTCTTAAGCCGCTGATCCGATGGATGCAGACGGGCTCGTTCCGTGCACCGCGATAGGCGCGGATTGAAACAGGTGTGTTAAACAGGTATAACAGTGACAGTGGCCACCGTTCTGAAACCTTCTCGTCCGCTGGACGGGCTCCGGCGGGGAGCATCGCGGCTTAACGCTCGCGCTGCCTCGCTGTGGCGTGCCCATCCGCGCGAGGTGGCCGGTGCCGGCCTTCTCGGCATCGTAGCCACGACGGCGATCGCTGCGCTGACACTGACACCGAACTCTCCGGCGCAGCGTACGCCCGCGGCTGCCCCACCCGCTCCGCCTCCGATGCTGGTGCGGCAGATCGCTCCGGAACAAGCCGTGAAGCTCAATGCGGCGATCCCTCTCCAGAGCGGGCCGAACCCCGCCGCCGCTCCCTTCGTGTTCAAGGG
>DASVXN010000279.1:0-1671 GCA_036392635.1 Sphingomicrobium sp.
CGAACCGCGGTCCAATCTCAGCGAAGGCGCGGAGCGTCTCCGGCTCCTGATTCCCGATCGCGAGCACAACCGCATCCGCCTCGATCGATGAGCCGTCATCGAGCATCACCCGCCACGGGCCTTCCGACCGCTCCGCTCCGCTCGCCGACGCATTGACCAGCTCCGTGTGCCCGCTCTCCACCGCCCGCTCGAGCATTTCGCCCAGGTAGCGGCCGAACAGCTGGCGCTGCGCGAACCCGCGGCGGTCACCGCCTTCGGCCTCGAACCGGCGAACGAAATGATCAGGCTCCCCGGCCCATGCGCTCATGCCTTCGGCGCGGACGTTGAGCAGGTGCGCCGGCTCGGTCGTCGAATAAGCGACGCCCTTCCCGGCGCGGCCGCTGCCGGCAATTAGCGCTGCGGCAATGCCTCGGCGCGCCAACTGGGCGGCAAGGATCGTACCCGACGCCCCGCCCCCAACAATTGCGACCGGCACCCGCCGATCAAATCTCATAGTCAGGCCAGTTCTCCGGATCGGCGGAATTCGCCTTCCGCTGCTGGATATGCTCGTAGATGCGGGCGACGGTCTTCCCGGCCGTCTGTGTGAACCAGCCAGGTACAAGCGCGTGGACAAGACAAGCGGCGCCGGCCCCAAGCAAAGTCACGCCGATTGCAACCGCTCCGGTTCCGTGCTCGGCCCAGCTCATGCCAAGAGAATGGGGGTGATCGACGAACAGGCGATGGGCCAGTCCGGCTTTAGTGTGCGTGCGGGGCTGCGTGGTCGCCATGAGCGCTGCCTTCATCCAAATTGGCGACCCCGACAGGATTCGAACCTGTGGCCCTCAGATTAGGAATCTGATGCTCTATCCTGCTGAGCTACGGGGTCGCTTGCCGTTCCGAATAGGGGCGGTGGCCCGCGCAATCAATTCACCTGCGTGGGCGGCGTGACCGGCAGCGGCAGGGGAGCAACGGGCACGCCTTCGTCGGCCAGGGACTTCGCTTGCTCGAGCGTCGCATTGCCGTGCACCTGCTCCGGCGCCATTTCACCGCTGTGTATCGCCCTCGCAGTGTCCGCAAACTTGTCGCCGACCCAGCGGGACTCCTTCAGCATCTCCGCCTGAACCGCTGCGAGCCGCGCGAGCGCATTGTTCGAGCCCTTCCTCGGCACTCGCGGGGCCATCGGCGCTTTTGCCACGTTCGCCGACTGGCAGAAGGGGCATTGAACGAGCCCGCCCTCCCGCTGCTCCTCATAGTCGGCGTTCGAGCGGAACCAAGCCTCGAACGTCTCGCCACCGTCGCGGCATTGAAGATCGAAGACGATCACAAGCTCACCGCATCCGGGATAGGCCGCCGGTGGTTAAGCGCGGGTATGCGCGAGCGGACGTCCGAAATCCGCTTGAGGTCGATGTCGGCGAACGCGACCCCCCGCCTCTCGCCCATGTCGAGCAGCACTTCACCCCAGGGGTCGACGGCGAGCGAATGGCCGAAAGTCTGGCGCCCATCCTCATGCTGCCCGACCTGCGCCGCCGCGATGACGAACAGCCCCGCCTCGATGGCGCGTGCGCGGAGGAGAACATGCCAATGCGCCTTGCCCGTGGGGACAGTGAACGCGGCAGGCACCGCGATCACGTCGGCATCGGATTCAGCGAGCCGCGCGAAGAGCCCTGGGAAGCGCAAATCGTAGCAGATGGT
>DASVXN010000280.1:0-5662 GCA_036392635.1 Sphingomicrobium sp.
CGAATAGGTGTACGTCAGGGTGTAGCTGGCGTTGCGCAGGATTGCCGGTCCGGGGTTCGCATAAGAGAAGACCAGATTGGTCGAAGTGTCGACGATCTCGGCGAAGGTGGGGACGATCTCTGCATCGCCCGTTACGCAGACTCCGCTGCTTGGCGCGCGGAAGATGTTGCACAAGCTGGAGCCGGTGAAGCTCGCGAACAGCGAGGCGTCCAGGTTGAAGGTCGCAGATCCGGTTGCCGCGAAGGTTAACGGCGTGAAGGTCGGCAAGCCCGTGTACGACAACGATTGGGCGCCAGTGACGTCAAAGGAGTAGCTCACCCCATTCACGACGACCTCGAACGGCGAGTCATAGGAGAGCTGAGCAGTTCCACTCTGCTGAGTGAACTGGCCGTCGGTGAAGCTCAAATTATAAGACGTCGTCGTGGAGGCGTTCACCTGAAGGGTGATGCCGGTCAGGGTCCCGAGGCTCGCGTCGAACGGCTTCAACGCCGCGACACTGGTGTTGAACGACGAACATTCGATCGAATCGCAGGCGACCGTGTTCGTGGTGGTCGTCATTGTGTCGGCCGATGCGGCGGACGGCAGCCCCACCATCGTGGCGAATGCCACGGCTACGAAGCTCTTCCGCATCAACTTTGCCCCTTGTTGAACGACTCAGTGTTAACAACGGTAAACGACGAAGGCGAATGACGGAAGCGACACGGGTTGGCCGCACCATAACGGAGCACACCGGCTTTCCGCCGAATAGAAGTTTCGTGGCGCCCACGATGAGTTTACGGGCAGCCGCTCACCTCGAAGGAGCGCCCAGATGAAGCTCAGTCACTTCGCAGTCCTCCTCGTCGCCGTGTCTTGCGTCGGTTTCGCTGCGCAAGCCCAGACCACCGCAACCAAGCCGGCCGCGCCCGCCGCGAATGCGCCGGCCCTTCCGACGCCTCCGCGAACGGACGCAAACTGCCTGTTGGTCAGCAACATCTTCGCTCAGCAGTCCACCGACACGACCCAAAAGTCGCGCGCGCAAAATGTGCTCTTCTATTATTTCGGGCGTCTCGATGCCCGCGGGAGCGAAGCTCAGCTCAAGGCCGATATCAAACAGGCGGGGACGATGCAGCTGAACGGCGAGACAGCCGCCAGCCTGATGAACAGCTGCGCGCAGAACATGCAGGCTCGCGCACAGGTGCTGCAGAGCGCAGCCGCGCCGGCCCCCTCGAAATAGCCTGCTTTGCCGCCGCGCCCGGCTTAGACGACCACGTCCTCGGCCGGATGCGGATCGGTGACGGTGACTGGCACTGGCCGCAGTTCCTGAATTTCGATTTCGGCCTTTTCCTCGAGGCCGATCAGGTCGTTGCGAGCCTCGGTGTTGGCCCGGATGAGCTCGTCGAGCTTCGCCTGCAGCGCGGCTCCGTCGCGGTTCTGGGTCGCCTGCAGGATCGGCAGGAACAGCAACGTCAGCACGTTGATCGCGAGGTTCGTGCCATTGATCGCGAGGTCACTCTGGCTCGCATAGGCAAGCAGCGAGGCAGCCACGAGCAGCAGGCAGACAAACAGCATGAGCGGCCGCCCGATCAAGCGAGCAAGTACGGTCGTTATGCGTTGAAACCATGGATCCACAACAAACCCCGGACGCTAAGTATCGGAGGTTGAACGCATTGCTTCGGCCGCCGCTGCAACCGTTGTTCGCTCGCCTTGCCCGCTCTGCCGCCCTCCCGTAACCGGCCCGCAGATGTGCGCGCGACGATTCCTGGCGGTGATCTTCTTCCTGACGCTGCTGGTGGTGGCCGGCGGCTTCGCGATCTACCAATGGGGCAACCGCGTTCTCATCAGCGAGGCGGTGCCCAAGGGACACTTCGAGCCCGTGAAGGCTGGAACCGGCCCCGACTACAGCCAGGCTGCGAGCTGGCTCTCCCGGCCCGGATCGCGCGACGATCCCTCGGCTTGGCGGCCGGCCGAAATCGAAGGCGACCCGCCTCGAGATGCCGCGATCTTCTACATCCATCCGACGACCTACCTTCAGCGGGACCGCTGGAACGCTCCTCTGGACGACGTCGGTGACACGGCCTTCCGTACGAACCTGTTCGTCCAGAGCCAGGCCAGTGCGTTCAACGGCGTCGGCGAGGTCTGGGCGCCGCGTTACCGGCAGGCGGCCTATGGTGCATTCCTCCTCAAGAGCGACGATGCACAGAAAGCGCTCGACTTCGCCTATGCCGATGTCGCCGCGGCGTTCGACGAGTTCGTCAAGGAAGCGGGCGACCGGCCGATCATCCTTGCCGCCCACAGCCAGGGCGCCCTTCATCTCGAGCGGCTGCTGCGGGAGAAAATCGCTGGCCAGCGGATCGCAAAGCGCGTGGTCGCCGCCTACGTCGTAGGCTGGCCGATCAGCACTACATCCGACCTTCCAGCGCTTGGGCTTCCGGGCTGCGCGACACCAGAGCAGGCTGGCTGCATCCTGTCCTGGATGACCTTCGGCCAACCTGCGAACCCTGACTTCATCCTGCACGAGTGGTCGAAAACGGAAGGACTTACGGGTGGCGAGCGCCGCCAGCAGGACGTGTTGTGCGTCAATCCGATCAGTGGCGCGCAGAACGGATCGGCGCCGCCGCAAGACAATCCGGGCACGCTGGTCCCCACCGCGAACCTGCGCTCGGCGACCCTGCAGCCCGGCACCGTCGGCGCGCATTGTTCGGACGGGCTCCTGCTGCTGGACGGAGTAGTGCCGCCGCTTGGCCCCTATGTTTTGCCGGGCAACAACTTCCATGTGTACGACTATGCCTTGTTCTGGGGCGCGATCCGACGGGATGCGGAACGGAGGCTCGCGGCGTGGCATCGCTGATCACGACGGACACGAGCGCCTACGCCGAGGCGTTGCCGAGCGGTGGCAAACTCGCCGGCCTCGACGTCGGTACAAAAACGGTCGGCGTTGCGATTTGCGATGCGGAGTGGCGCTTCGCCGGACCGCTCGAGACGATACGCCGCACGAAATTCACCCAGGATCTGGCAGGCTTGCGAACGATCGTGGAGCGTGAACACCTGCTGGGGCTCGTCGTCGGCCTGCCGCTCAACATGGACGGTTCCGATTCGCCACGAACGCAGTCTGTGCGCGCCTTTGCGCGGAACCTTGCGCCGCTCGACCTTCCGATTCTCCTGTGGGACGAGCGCTGGTCGACGCAGGCGGTTCAGCGCGCGATGATCGACGCGGACGTCAGCCGCGCCAAGCGAGCCGAACGAGTGGACGCGCTGGCCGCGGCACACATTCTTCAGGGTGCGATCGACGCGCTGGCCAACCTTCCGGGTCCGCAATAAGCGAGGCGCTCGTGGACATGCTTTCCATCGACTCGCTGACCGATGCGCAGGTCGAGGCCATCCTCGAACGCGCCGATCTGTATTTCGCCGGAAACCGTGGTCGCCGCGCGAACGAGCGGCTCCACGGGCGCATTGTGTTCAACGTTTTCTACGAGAACTCCACGAGGACGGCGATGTCGTTCGCGACGGCGGCTCATCGCCTTGGCGCTTCGGCGATCGCCATGTCGGTCGAGCGAAGCTCTGTCACCAAGGGCGAGAGCCTGGAGGACACGGCGCGCACCTTGAACGCCATGCGGCCCGACGCACTGGTGATCCGGCATCGCGAGAATGGCGCTCCCGCGATCGTCGCCGATATCGTGGAAGCGCCCGTGCTGAATGCCGGGGACGGCACCAACGAGCATCCGACGCAGGCATTGCTCGATGCGGCAACCATAAAGCAGCGGCTTGGCCGCATCGCGGGCCTGAAGGTCGCGATCTGCGGCGATATCCGCCACAGCCGGGTCGCACGGTCGAACGCAAAGCTGCTGCCGCGCCTGGGCGCCGAGGTTCGCCTCGGGGGGCCGCCCGAACTGATGCCGAACGAAATACCCAAGCTCTCGATCGATGAAGCCATCGCAGGAGCTGACGTCGTGATGATGCTGCGCGTGCAGCGCGAGCGGCTCGAGGTCGACCTCGGCGATGCACCGGGTGAGTATCTCGCCCGCTACGGGCTTACGAGTGAACGTCTCCGCAGCGCTGCGCCGGGCGCCGTGATCATGCATCCGGGTCCGATGAACCGAGGCGTGGAGATTGAGTCCCAGATAGCCGACGACCCGGAGCGTTCCTTAATTACGCTCCAGGTCGAAATGGGTGTGGGTGTCCGGATGGCCTGCCTCGAGCTGGTGCTCGCGGACAGTCCTACCGCATCGCGATATTGACGGGCGCGTCGCCGGCGACGTTGCGGACGAAGCACGCTCCGCCGGCGCGACGCAGCGAGTTGCACAGGGAGGCTGCCTCGGCGACGTTGTTGAAGCCGCGGACCGAGAGCCGGTAGAAGGTGCCCTTCGGGCTCGCAAAGCGGGCGCTCATTGGCGCATAGTTCTTGAGCGCGCCGTACTTGTGCGCAGCGCCATTCCAGGCCGCCAGCACACGCTCCGGTGAGCCATAGGCGCCCAGTTGGACGACCGCCTGAGACTTCCCGCTGCGGCCGACGGGCTGACTAGCAACAACGACGCGCGGCTTGGCCGGCGCGGCAGTCGCGTGATGCGGCATGACCGACGCGAGAACGGCTTTCGCCTGCGTGACCGCGGAGGCCGCAAGTGTCGCGATCGTGGGACGGGCCGGCGGCGGTGCCGGCGCGACGGCGGCGACAGGAGCCGGAACCGGGGCAACCGGCTGGGCGGCGGCGACGAACGCGGGCTTGGCGTCGCTTGTGAACGGCGCGGGCGCAGATTGCGCTACCTGGACCGGTGCGCTCGGCGCGGTGAACGGCTGAGGACGGTCGGCCTTGTTCAGCGCGAGCTGGACAGGCTGCCCGGCGTCTGTGAGCGCCGGCGTCACACCAACGAGCGCCGCAACCTGGTCAGAGGCCGTCTTCGGCTTGGCGAGCTGCATCCACTGCTGAATGCGCGCGTCCAGCTGGCTAGCAGCGACGTCCTGCGCCGCGATCACCCTCGCCTGCTCCCAATCGCCCGCAAGGGCGTGGGCAAGGGCGAGGTTCTGGCGGACGGTGGCGTCGGCATCTCGTTGACGAGCTGCCGGGTCGAGCACCGCGATCGCTTCACCCGTGTGACCGGCAAGTGCCATGGCAAGACCGTAGTCGGACGGCTCGAGTACCGAGCGCGCGTCTTTAAGAAGGCCAACCGCCTGGACGTTCTTTCCCTGCGCGATCTGAACCAGCGCAAGCTTCAGGATGATCTGCGGCTGGTTCGCGTTGAGCGTCAGCGAGTCGCGATACGCGCCTTCAGCGGAGAGGAAACGGCCGCCGGCGAAATAAGCATTGCCGAGCAATGTGCGGATGCCCGCGTCACTCGGCTTCTGAGCCACCGCCTTCTCGGCGAAGTCGGTCGCAGCCGGGATGTTGTTGGCGCTGAATGCGGCCAGAGCCCGGGTTGCGTAACCCAATTCGGCAGGCTTGCCGTTGAGCTGGGTCGCCGCACCGACCTTGTCGTGCTGGGTCGCGCATCCCCCGATCATCGAACCCAGAACGATCAGCGATGCTGCGGAACTTAAACGGAGCGGCTGGCTCATAAACTCTTACCCCCTGCGCTTTGCCTTCGCGGCTAGCCCGTCGAGTTCGGGCATGCGCTCGAGCAACTGATCGAGCGCATCTGTCACCAGCTGCTGCGCCGACCTTCCATCGACGGCGCAAGCGAGCCGGAGCTTA
>DASVXN010000281.1:0-2547 GCA_036392635.1 Sphingomicrobium sp.
GGCTCCCAGTGGGGTGCTCCAAGGCCGACGAAGGCCGGGACCATGTACACGCCGTGGCTGTCCGGCACCCGGGTGGCCATGCTGTCCGTCTCGCTCGCATCGGCGATGACGCCGAGGCCGTCGCGCAGCCACTTCACGGCCGCGCCGGCAACGAAGATCGATCCTTCGAGAGCATAGGTCGTCTTGCCCGCCAGCCGGTACGCGGGCGTGGTCAGCAGGCGGTGGTGGGAGGCAACCGGCTCGTCCCCCGTGTTGACCAGCATGAAGCAGCCGGTGCCGTAGGTGGACTTCACCATTCCCGGCTCGAAACATGCCTGTCCGAACAGGGCGGCCTGCTGATCGCCGGCCATCCCGGCGATCGGCAGTTGTCGCTCGAACAGGCCCGGTGCGGTCACCCCGAAAATATGGCTGTTGTCGTGAACCTCGGGCAGCAGTCCCTCGGGAACACGGAACAGGCGGCACAGCTCCGGATCCCAGCGATGGCTCCGGATGTCCAACAGCGACGTCCGGCTCGCGTTCGTCGCATCGGTGGCGTGGGTGGTACCGCCGGTCAGCCGCCACAGCAGGAAGCTGTCGATCGTACCACAGGCGAGCTCGCCCCTCTCGGCACGGTCGCGTGCTCCGGCTACGTGGTCCAGCACCCAGGCGATCTTCGTCGCGGAGAAATAGGGATCGAGCAGCAGTCCGGTCCGGTTGCGCACCAGCTCTTCGGCGCCATCGCCCTTGAAGGCGGCACAGGCATCGGCCGTCCGGCGGTCCTGCCAGACGATGGCCGGGTGGACGGCCCTGCCGCTCTGTCGGTCCCAGACGACGATCGTCTCGCGCTGATTGGTAATCCCGATCGCCGCGACCCGCTCGCTGGCGACCCCGGAAAGTGCTTCGCGGGCAACTGCTAGCGTGTCCCGCCAGATCTCCTCGGGATCGTGCTCGACGGACCCGAGCGCGGGATAGTGCTGCGTCAGTTCGCGCTGCGCGACTGCGACGGCGTTGGCGCTCGCGTCGAAGAGGATGGCGCGCGTCGAGGTCGTGCCCTGATCGATCGCCAAGACATGGTCCGCTCGCCCCACGGATCGACAATAGAAGGCTGCGAACGCCGCCGGAAGGGGTTCTCATCGGAGGGGCCCGCTCGTAAGTCGCGGCACCGATGCAGTTCACGATCGTCCCGCATGTAGAAGGCGACGGCTTCCGCTTCGATGTCGGAGCCAACGGGCTGCTGCGCAGCTATGTCGTTCCGACCGCCACCCAGCAGGACTTCAGCGCGTTCTTCCGCGATCTTGCGCACGACTTCGGGACGCGCGTCCCGCACATCTTTGCGCGAACCAGCGAGTATCCGGCAGCGAGCTTCCCCTGGCGGCCACTGCTCACGGAGAACGTGCATCCCAGGATCCTGGTCGGTTACGGCGACCCCGCGGTCCTGCGCACCGACGAGGGCTGGTGGCTCGTCGCGACATCGAACGATGCGCCGGACGCGTTTCCAATCCTCCATTCGGACGACCTCGAGCAGTGGGAGCCTAAGGGCTTCATCTTCCCGTCCGGGCAGGAGCCCGCCTGGGCGGCATCGGGCCGCAACACCGCCGATTTCTGGGCGCCGGAGATGGCCAGGGTCGGCGACGAATATTGGACGGTCTTCACCGCCCGTCAGAAGACGAACGCTCTCGCGATCGGCCTCGCGCGGGCACCCTCGCCGCTCGGACCCTGGACGGACAACGGCGCTCCGCTGATCACCGGCACGCCGATCAACACCACGGGCCTGGGGTTCGACCCTGGCCAGCCCGTCATGAGCGGCGGCGTCATCGACTCCCACCTGTTCCTCGATGCCAATGGCGACCGCTATCTGTTCTGGAAGGACGACACCAACGGCATCTGGCCGCGGCCGCTCGCCATGCTGCTGCGACAGCATCCTTCGCTGGTCGACGGGTTGTTCACTAGCGAGGCCGACCGGCTGACCGCGCGCTTTGCGGCGGCGATCGTCGAATGGGCCAATCTTCAGCGCCCGATGACACGCTTCTTCGTGATGCAGCCGCTGATCGAGGCCGCGCTCGACAATTGGCAAAAGGTGAAAGCCACGCTGGTCGAGTTCGGGCTAGCCGCGGCAACAATCGTCGAAGCGATGACCACCCCCGTGCGCGGCCAGCGCATTGCCGAGGACGGCCGCTCGCTCGTCGGCGCGAACAGGATCGTGCTCGCCAACGACCAGGACTGGGAAGGTCATCTGATCGAAGGGCCGTTCGTGACCTACCAGCAAGGTCGCTACTGGCTATTCTATGCCGGCAACGACTTTTCGACGCCTGCCTATGGTATCGGCGTCGCGGTCGCGGACCACCCGCTTGGTCCCTACACGAAGCAGGCGGAGCCGCTGCTCAAGTCGACCCGCGAGTGGGTCGCGCCCGGTCACGCCTCCGTGGCCCCCGGCGTCGACGGCAAGCCGCAACTCTTCTTCCACGCCTTCCATCCGGGCACCGGCGGCTACAACGCCTTCCGCGCGCTGCTGACGGTGGGCCTGGACTTCACGCGCGACCGGGTCGAGGTCGCCCCGCTCTAATTGCC
>DASVXN010000282.1:0-3403 GCA_036392635.1 Sphingomicrobium sp.
TCGCGCTTCGGCGCGAGCACCACGCCCGCCGCCTGGCTAAGGCCCGACAGCGCAGCCGATGCGGCCGCCAGCGCATCCTCGATCGGCTGATCGCGAACGATCTTCCGCTCGATCTCCCGCCGCTCGCGAGGATCAGGCGCAGCCGCCTGCATGATCCCGTCGACGAACAGCCTGAGGCCGCTCTCGGTCGGAATCCGGCCCGCCGAGGTATGCGGATGCGTGAGCAGCCCGCGCTCCTCAAGCTCCTGCATCACGCCCCGGATCGACGCGGGCGACAGGCTCACGCTCCCCGCCAGCGCCTTAGACGCGATCGGCAGCCCTCGCTCCAGATAGGACTCGACGACGAGCCCGAAGATCTCGCGCATCCGGTCCGTCAGTTCGCCGATCGGTTGAACCATACGCATCCATCTAGGATTGAGCCGTTCACGGGTCTAGGGACCAGCCCGTACAGTATCGGAGACCTGAATGAACATGCGCCCGTCCGGACGCGCCCCCGACCAGATTCGTGAACTCAAGTTCGAACCCGGCTTCACCCGCCACGCTGAAGGCGCCTGCCTCGTCAGCTTCGGCGACACGCGCGTGCTCTGCACAGCCAGTGTCGAAGAGAAGGTGCCGCCGTTCCTACGCGGCAAGGGTCAGGGTTGGGTCACGGCCGAATATGGCATGCTCCCCCGCGCCACTCACACCCGCGGCAATCGCGAGGCGGCCAAGGGCAAGCAGTCGGGCCGTACGCAGGAGATCCAGCGCCTGATCGGCCGTTCGCTTCGCGCCGTGGTCGACCTCAAGGCGCTCGGCGAGCGGCAGGTGATCGTCGACTGCGACGTCATCCAGGCCGACGGCGGCACCCGCACCGCATCCATCTCCGGCGGCTGGGTCGCGCTCCGCATCGCCGTCGACAAGCTCCTCGCCAGCAAGGCGCTCACTGTCGATCCGATCCGCACGCAGGTCGCCGCGGTCAGCTGCGGCATCCACCAGGGCAATGCCGTGCTCGACCTCGATTATGAGGAGGACAGCCAGGCCGGTGCGGACGGCAATTTTGTCCTAACTGCCGACGGTGCGATCTGTGAGGCGCAGGTTACCGCCGAGGGCGAAACTTACGACGAGGAAGGCTTGCTGCGCCTTCTCCGCCTCGCGCGCATCGGCTGCTCCGACATCTTCGCGGCCCAGCTGAAGGCGACCGGCCGATGAGGCCGATCGGCGACAAACTGGTCATCGCGACCCACAACGAGGGCAAGCTGCGGGAAATGCGGGCCTTGATGGAGCCGCTGGGTATTACCTGCGTGGGCGCCAAGGAACTCGAGCTCCCCGAACCGGAAGAAATCGGCAACACTTTCGCGGACAATGCCGACCTCAAGGCACGCGAAGCGGCAGACCTCAGCGGCCTGCCCGCCCTCGCCGACGACAGCGGCCTTTGCGTCGATGCGCTCCACGGCCGCCCCGGCATCTTCTCTGCCCGTTGGGCAGAGGACGAAGACGGCAACCGCGACTGGATGCGGGCGATGGAGCGGGTCTGGCGCGAGGTCGAGGCGACCGAGCCCGACGCCGCACCGGCCGCGCACTTCTTCTGCGCGCTGGCGATCGCGTGGCCCAACGACGGCCAGGCCGAGACCTTCGAAGGCCGCGTCGACGGCACGCTCGTCTGGCCACCACGCGGCGACCGCGGGTTCGGGTATGACCCGATCTTCCAGCCCGTCGGCTATGAGGAGACGTTCGGCGAGTTCGAGCCCGAGCGGAAGCACGAGATCAGCCACCGCGCCGACGCCTTCCGCAAGTTCATCGCAGCGCTCAACGATGAGCCTGTCGCAGAATAGGGACATCATCGGCGGCGAACCGCTGGCGCTTTACGTCCACTGGCCGTTTTGCGTCAGCAAATGCCCATATTGCGACTTCAACAGCCATGTTCGCGCGCAAATCGACCAGGAAACGTGGCGCGAATCGCTCCTCGCCGACCTCGCGCATGAAGCGCGCCTGCTACCCGGGCGAAAGCTGACATCGATCTTCTTCGGCGGTGGGACGCCCTCCCTGATGGACCCCGCAACCGTCGAGGCACTGATCGAGGCGGCAACGCGGCACTGGGCGCCGGCGGAAGACATTGAGATCACGCTGGAGGCCAATCCGAACTCCGTCGAAGCCGCGCGCTTCGCCGATCTCGCCGCCGCCGGCGTCACCCGCCTCTCGCTCGGCTTGCAGAGCTTCGACGACGAGGCACTCCGTTTCCTCGGCCGCGCGCACTCCGCTGCCGAGGGCTTTCGCGCGCTGGACATCGCGCAGGCCAATTTCGGCCGCGTCAGCTTCGACCTGATCTACGCGCTCCCTGGCGACGGCCAAGAGCGCTGGGCCGCGACGCTCGAGCGAGCGCTCGCCCTCGGTACCACGCACCTCTCGCTCTACCAGCTGACCATCGAGCCGGGCACGCGCTTCGCCAGCATGGTCGCGAAGCGTGAGTTCGAGCCGCTCGACGCCGATGCGTGTGCCTCCCTTTACGAGTTCACCGACGCGATGACCTCAGCGGCCGGCGTTCCGCTCTACGAGATCAGCAACTACGCCGCTCCCGGGCACGAGAGCCGTCACAACCTGACCTACTGGCGATACGGCGACTATGCCGGCGTTGGTCCCGGCGCCCATGGACGCCGACGGGGCGTTCGGACAGTGCGCCACAAGAAGCCCGAAAACTTCCTCTCCGGGCTCGCGCGCAACGGCCATGGCATGTCCGAGGAAGCGCCTCTTTCCGCTGACGAAGCGGCGGACGAGGCGCTGGTCATGGGGCTTCGCCTGCGCGACGGTATCGACGCGGAGGCGCTGGCGAACCGGTTCGGCCTGACGCAAATCGTGGACTGGCAGCGAGTCGATCGGCTCGTGCGGTCGGGTCATCTCCGGCGCACCGGCTCACACATCGCACTGACGGCCGAAGGCCGCCTCCTGCTCGACCATATCCTCGGCGAGATCGCGGCGATCCCGGAGAGTTCGCCTAGGGTTTCGGCGGTTGCGTAGCCGCCGCCGGCGTTACCACCGGCTTCGCGGCGGAAGCCGCTGGAGCGGCGGCAGCAGGCTTGGCGTCCTGGCTGGCCATGAACTTATAATTGTCGGCCGGCGTGGCGACATAGTCGTCGACCGTCATGGCCGCGTCACTCGTCGCAGCCTTCTTGGTCATGCCGTTCTTCATCCGGAAGGCGACCAGAGCGTCGGTCAACGTGCCCATCTGGGCCGTGCAGGCAGCTTTCAGATAGGCCTCGATCCCGTCGCCGCCGACCTTCTCGCTTTTCGCCTTGGTGGCGGCTTCGCGCAAACAGCCGCGGAATGCATCGGTGGGTGCGGCTATCCCAGCCTGAAGGGCGGTCAATGAGATCGCCGAGGCAGCCAGTAGTGCAATCATCGTGCCCTCTCCCTGAGCCAATGAATGTCA
>DASVXN010000283.1:0-4789 GCA_036392635.1 Sphingomicrobium sp.
TCGAATGCCATTCCGTCCCGACGCCGTTCACGCGGATGGCAACCGGCATCGGCCAATCATCTGCCACCGCCTCAACGGCGGCTTTGCGCGCGCTCGCCTTGTCAGCCGGCTTCACCGCATCTTCGAGATCGAGAACCACCAGGTCCGATCCGGCCTCCCGCGCCTTCGCGATCGCTCGCGGGTTCGACGCCGGCAGGAACAGCACCGACCGCACGGCGAACAGGTCGAGTGCCTTGTCGTTTTTCGCTTCCGCTATAGCCATCACCGTCGCATCATGCCGCCAACAGGGGGGAATGGGGAAGAGTGATGCTGACGACGTTCATGATCGCGGTCGCGGTCCTTGTCCTAATCTACATCTTCACCGGCGTGACCATCGTCCGCCAGGGCTATCGCTACACCGTCGAGCATTTCGGCCGCTTCACCCGCGTTGCCGAGCCGGGTTTCAACTATATCACCCCGTTCGTCTACCGGATCGGACGCAAGATCAACATGATGGAGCAGGTCCTTGAGATCCCCGGTCAGGAGATCATTACCAAGGACAATGCCATGGTCGCGGTGGACGGCGTCGTCTTCTTCCAAGTCCTCGATGCGGCCAAGGCCGCCTACGAAGTGTCGGACCTGTACACCGCGATCACCGCGCTCTCGACCACGAACCTGCGCACCGTCATGGGCTCCATGGACCTCGACGAGACTCTGTCAAAGCGCGACGAGATAAACACACGGCTCCTCTCCGTCGTCGACAATGCGACGGAAGCATGGGGAGTGAAGATCACCCGCGTCGAGCTTCGGGATATCCGGCCGCCGCAGGACATCGTGAATGCCATGACCCGTCAGATGAAGGCCGAACGCGAGAAGCGGGCGCAGATCCTCGAGGCCGAGGGCATGCGCCAGTCGGCCATCCTCAAGGCCGAAGGCGAGAAGCAATCCGCAATCCTGTCGGCCGAAGGCGCTCGTGAGGCTGCCTTCCGCGAAGCCGAGGCGCGCGAACGCGGCGCCCAGGCGGAAGCCACGGCGACCAAGGCGGTCAGCGACGCCATCGAGCAGGGGAGCGCGCAGGCGATCAACTATTTCATCGCGCAGAAGTACGTCGATGCCGTCAGCGAGTTCGCCCGCTCGCCGAACGCAAAAACCATCCTCTTCCCGGTTGAGGCGACCCAGCTCATCGGCACCTTGGGGGGCATCGCTGAATTGGCCAAGGAGGCTGTCGGCGGTCAGAGCGGCGGCTCAGCGGCCGCCAAGCCCAGGACCATTCCGACCGTGCCCAAAGCAGCCGAATGAGCGGCTTTCAACTCGATCCTGGCTGGCTGTGGCTGATCGGCGGCGTGGTGCTGCTCATCGCCGAGCTACTCGCGCCCGGCTACTTCCTGATGTTCATCGGTGCCGCGGCGATCGCAACGGGACTGCTGTCGCTCGTAATTCCGCTTGCGATAGCGCTTCAGTTCGGGATTTTCGCCGTGCTCGCGATCTTGATCGCAAAGTTCGGCGGACGGCGCGCTTACGCGGCGCGCTATGACCATTCCACGCACCCGATGCTGAACGACCCCACGGCGCGTCTGCTCGGCCGCGTTGTAGTTGTCACGGAGCCGGTCGACAGCAATGGCGGCCGCGTGCGGCTTGGCGATGGGGAGTGGTCTGCACGCGGCGGGCCGGCAGCCGTCGGCGATCGCGTCCGGATCGTGGATGTCGAAGGCAATTGCCTCAAGGTCGAACCCGAACACGTTCTTCCCCCAGCTTAACGGAGACCTGATTGTCCTCTCTACCGCTCAGCCGGCGCGAAGCGCTCGCCGGCCTCGCTGCCACGACTGCCCTGCCCCTGATCCCCTCCAGCGCATCGGCCGCTCCTGCCACGGACGCTCAGGCCCACGCCCTGCTCAGCTCAGTCGCCGAGAACCTGCTACGCCTCAGCCCCGGCTCGGCGACGTCGCTGGGCATTGATACCGGTCCCCGTGCGCCATACCGCTATCGTCTCGAAGACCGCTCCGCGGCCGGTCAGGCGAAGATTGCCGCCACCCTCAAGTCTGACCTCGCCAGAGCGGAAGCGGTCGACACCAGTCGCCTCTCCTTCTCAACGCGAACCAGCGTCGAGGTCGTGAAGAGCGCCTATCGCACCGCACTGCAGGGCTTCGCGCAGCCCTATGGTGACGTGGCCGTCGGCGGTTGGCGCAACACGCCTTACGTCGTCATTCAGAATGTCGGCGCCTACATCGACACGCCGCAATTCCTCGACACCCAGCACCCGATCGAGAACCGCGCCGATGCCGAGGCCTACCTCAGCCGCCTGGCGCAGTACCCAAGACAGCTCGACGGCGAGCTTGGCCGCATGAAGGCGGCTCGTGCACAGGGGCTGATTCCGCCGAACTTCCTGATCGACAAGGCGCTAGGCCAGCTCGCGATCGCGGCGAAGAACACGCAGCAGGGCGGCACGATCGTCGACTCGCTCGTGCGGCGCACCAAGGAGAAAGGCATTGCCGGCGACTGGGAGGCGCGCGCTCGCAAAATCGCTCTGTCCGAAGTCGTCCCCGCCCTCCAGCGCCAGATCGAAGAACTGACCGCCGAGCGCGCAGTCGCGACCGACGTGGCGGGCATGTGGTCGCGCCCTCACGGCGACGAATATTATCGCTGGGCGCTAAAGGCCTCGACGACCACCAACCTCAGCCCCGACGAGGTCCACCGGATGGGCCTGCAGCAGCTACAGGAGCTGCACGGCCGCATGGACCCGATCTTAAAGTCGCTCGGCTACACGAAAGGGAGCGTCGGCGAGCGGATGCAGGCGCTGGCGAAGGACCCCCGCTACAAGTTCAGCGAGGGCGACAAGGGCCGCGCCGAGATCCGGGCGTATATCGACGAGCGGCTGGCGAAGATCCGTGCGCTGCTGCCGCGAGGCTTCAACACGCTCGTTCCGGGCCATCTCGAGGTGCGGCGCATGTCACCGGAGCAGGAGCCCGGCGCTCCCGCGGCGTACGGGGGGCCCGGATCTATCGATGGAAAGATCCCGGGGCGCTTCTGGATCAACCTCCGGACCACCGACCTCCACAGCAAGTACAGCCTGCCCGATCTCGCCGCGCACGAGGCCATTCCGGGGCACGTGTGGCAGGGCGAATATGCGCACAAGCTGCCCCTGATCCGCACCCTTCTGGCCTTTAATGCTTACTCCGAAGGCTGGGCGCTCTACGCCGAGCAGCTGGTGGATGAGCTCGGCATCTACGAAGACTTCCCGGTCGGCCGCCTCGGCTACCTCCAGTCCATCGCGTTCCGATGCTGCCGTCTTGTCGTGGACAGCGGAATGCACGCGAAGCGCTGGACTCGGCAGCAGGGCGTCGACTTCTTCGTCCAGCGCAACGGATCGAATCCGCTCGAGGTTGCCAGCGAAGTCGACCGTTACTGCAGCTGGCCAGGGCAGGCCTGCGGCTACAAGGTCGGGCATTCGACCATCAACCGCCTCCGCGAGAAGGCGAAGGCGGAACTAGGGCCCAAGTACGACCTCAAAGCGTATGACGACGCAGTGGTGCTTGGCGGCAACGTCCCCATGGACGTGCTCGCTCTCAACATCGACGACTACATCCGTCGAACGAAAGCGGCCTAGCGGGCGAACTCCACACGGGCGAAGCGACGTCCTCGCTTCACCGTGAGCACGACCGAACGGAAGTTGCGCACGTCCTCGAGCGGATTGCGCTCGAGCACGACCATGTTGGCGAGCTTGCCCTGCTCGATGGTGCCCATGTCCTTCGCCGCGCCCATCGCGCGAGCGCCGTTGATGGTCGCCGCTTGCAAAACAGCCATCGGCGGAAGCTCCGCCGCATCATGAAGCAGCTCGAGCTCGTCGAACAGCGCCGGCCAAGGATCGTTCGCAGGCGTGTCGCCGTCGGTTCCAGCGGAGATCTGCACGCCGGCCCGGTACGCTTGGTTGGTCAGCTTGCCCGCGAGCTCAACGGTGCAGAGCGGCGGCTTATTCTGCTTGCGAGCCGCGTTTTCGACTTCCCGGTAGACGTGCAGTGTAGCGTCTAGGACGATTCCGCGCCGTGCCATGTCGGAGAACAGCCTCGCCATCACCGGATTGTCTCGCTCGAACAGCGACGCGTCGACGGGGAAGCGATGCTGATAGGAGTCCGGCCGCTTCGTCATGGCCTGATAAGCGAGGTAGCAAGTGTGCGAAGCCGTATCGACGCCCGCACCAATGACCTCGGACGGCGTCGCCGGAAACACCATCCCGTGCGCCCAAACCCGCATCCCCTGCCGATGCGCCTCTTTCGTGATGGCGGCGACGAGCGGCCCCGGGAGGTTCGCATAGATCTTCACGGCATTAGCGTAGGTTCCCCTCGCCTGCGCTACTGCCAGCGGCAGGTTCGTCTTGGCGTCGATCGCCTGCTCCCACGGCAACTTGCCCGCGACGCCGCCGGCGGCGATGGCCTGTGTCCGCGGGTCGTCGAAGAAGCTCGGCCCGGCCATCAGTGCGGCATAGGCGATGTCCGGTGAAGCCATCTCGCCCACGCGGGCGGCGCGCGTGAGGTCCGCTACTTGGCGAAGGTCGTCGGCCATGTCGCGTGTGCCGGTGATTCCGCTGTAGATGTCGCGTCGAAGCCGCCGCTCAGCCTCGGGTCGGTTCGGCGGAGTGGCGAGATGCTGGTGGGAGTCGATCAGGCTCGGCAGCAGGAACTTGCCGGTAAGGTCGACTTCCCTTGCTCCGGCAAGTTGCGCCGCTGTCAGCGCCTGGTCCGAGACGACGGCGGAGATGCGCTCGCCATCTGTGACCACGGCCATGTCAGACCTCACGGGCCGCCCCGTACCATCG
>DASVXN010000284.1:0-2676 GCA_036392635.1 Sphingomicrobium sp.
GCAGTTGCCGAACCGCTACGTGACGCCGTCGCTGAGCTTTCAGTTCCACTATTTCGCGCTGAGAAAGATGCACTTCCTGCTGCGTGCGCGGGCCGTGGCGGTGTTCCCCGGCGGCTTCGGCACGTTCGACGAGATGTTCGAGCTGCTGACGCTCATCCAGACCGGCAAGGTGCGGCCGCTGCCGATCCTGCTGTTCGGACGCGAGTTCTGGACCCGCGTGGTCGACTTCGAGGCGCTCGTCGAGGAAGGGGTGATCGCACCGCACGACCTCGACCTCATCCATTGGAGCGAGGACGCCGACGAGGCGTGGGAGTTCGTGCGGAACTATTATGCCGATCATCCGGCCGCGCCGCTGGTGCAGTCGGCGCCGCCGGAATGACGGAGGTCGGAACCCTTTAGGGCTTCTTCGGCGTGAGGCCCGCGGCGTCACCGCCGCGGGTCTGCGGCGTCTTGCCGGAGAGCTCGGTCTTCAGAACCGGCTCGGTCTCGGCCTTCTGCGGGCCGTTGTCGGGACCTGTGCCGGCCGGAGCGCTGTTCGCCGGGAGTTCGGCGCCAGCCTTCGTCTCGGCGGGCGCAGCCGGCATCGGCTTCGGGGCGTCGCTCTTCGAATTGAGGAAGGCGATGACGTTGGCGCGATCCTGCGGGTCACCGAGGCCGGCGAATGTCATCTTGGTGCCGGGCGCGAAGCCACGGGGGCTGGTCAGCCACTGGCTGAGATTGTCCCAATCCCAGTTGCCGCCCTTCTTCGCGAGCGCATCGGAGAAAGCGAAGCCCTTACCCTGGCCGATCGGCTCGCCGAGCACACCCCAGAGGTTCGGACCGAGCTGATTGGCGCCGCCCTTGTCGGCATTGTGGCAGGCCGCGCACTTGTTGAACACCTGCTGGCCCTTGGCGACATCGGCCTTGGCGAGATAAGCCTCGATCGGCTCCTCGGCGGCGGCAGCGCCGCCCTCGCCTTCCTCGACGACGCCCGCGATCGGATAACCCATCTTCTCCGGGCGCTCGGAGTGGAACACTTCCCCGGCAACGATTGAAGACCCGAGCGCGACAATGCCCGCGAACAGCACCCAGCCGGCAATGGTGTTAAAACGATCGTCCATGAAGCTTCCCTGTTGACCCCGGACGGGGAGAGAGGTTTGCGCGCGTTCTTAGGGTCGACTGTTGGCTAACTCAAGACGCCAGCCAGCGCTCGAGCAGCGTTCGAGCGATCGCCATTGGCGGGGGCGGCAGGAACGGCGCATCCGGGCATCCGTCGAGCGCCGCCAGGACCTCCTCGCGAGTGAACCAGCGGGCGTCTTCCAGCTCGGTAGTATCGATGATGAGTTCCGAGCCCTCCGCTTCGGCGTGGCACCCGAACATCAGCGAGGATGGGAAAGGCCAGGGCTGGCTGGCGACATAGCGGACGTTGCGGACGCGGACGCCGGCTTCTTCGAACAGCTCGCGGGCGACCGCCGCCTCGAGATTCTCGCCGACCTCCACGAAGCCGGCCAGAGCCGAATAACGGCCGGGAGGATATTGCGGCTGGCGGCCGAGGAGCAGCCGCCCTTCGTGCTCGGCAAGCATGATGACCACAGGATCGACACGCGGGTAATGTTCGGCGCCACAGGTCGGGCAGCGGCGCGACCAGCCGCCTCGGACGACCTCCGTAGCATGCCCGGAATTGGCGCAGAAGCGATGACGCGAATGCCAGCGGCACAGACTGAGCGCCGCGGCGAACAAGGGCGCGTCGCCGCAATGAAGGAGCGCCATTCGCGGGAAGGCCGCGCGAGCGTCGGGCGTCGGCTCTTCGATCGCGGAGAAGCACGGGATGTCGCCGTCGAGGCCGAGGAAAAGCTGCGGGTCGCTCGCCGGTCCCCACACCAGCCGCCCGTCGTCGGCAAGCTCGGGCAGACCTTCGTGCCACTTCAACTGCCGCGCAGCGGCTCCGGCGGCGAGCGCGCGGATTGCGGGTTCGTCGGCGCGGAGGACGTCGGCGCGATCGAGCCCCGGTCCAGTGAAGAATGGGTCAGGCGGCAAGTCGGTCATGGGTCGATAGAACCAGGTTGACGGCGTTGCGGTACAGCGTCGGGAGCCCGGCCTCGGCCAACTCGTCGAGCGGCTGCCACCAGCCCTCACCCATCGGTTCGGCACGCGCGACCACGTGCAGGTCGAGCGAGAAGTGCGTGAAAACGTGCCGGATACTGCCGACGGCGTTTGGACGCCCGTCGAACCCCTCCGTCCAGTCGCCTCCGGGTAGGGCCGGCATGCCGCCGAGCAGGCCCTTGGCCGGCCTGCGCACGAGCCAGACCTTGCCCTCGCGCTCAATCCAATAGGCGATGCCATGCCTGTGCGGCCTTGCCGCGCGTAGGCGTCGCTCGGGGAAGCGCTCCGGTTCACCACTCGCGCGAGCGCTGCAAAGTTCGGCGAGGGGGCACTCGGTGCATCGCGGCTTCCGCGGGCGGCAGATCGTGGCGCCAAGGTCCATGATTGCCTGGACGAGGTCGCCTGGGCGTTGGGTCGGCATCAGGTCCAGGAACAGCCGTTCGACCTCGGCGTGGGACGGGCGGCTGAGGCGATGCAGACGGGCGATGACGCGCTGGACGTTGGTATCGACCGCCGGCGCGGGCTCTCCGAAGGCAATCGCGGCGATGGCCGCAGAGGTGTAGGCGCCGACGCCCGGAAGCTGCTGCAGCCCCG
>DASVXN010000285.1:0-2499 GCA_036392635.1 Sphingomicrobium sp.
CTTCGGGGCGGCGTTTTTCTTCGTGCTGCTGGTCTTCGTTCCGCTGATCGGGCCGGAGCATAATGGCGCGCGCCGGTGGATCGAATTCGGCGTCGGTCAGGTCCAGCCGTCTGAGTTCCTCAAGCCCTTCTTCGTGATCGCGATGGCGTGGCTGCTGAGCCTGAAGGACAGTGACAAGTCGCTGCCCGTCTACCCGATTTCGGCGGCGGTCACGGGCGCCGTCGCCGTCCTGCTGATGAAGCAGCCGGATTTCGGCAGCACCATCATCTTCGGCGCGGTCTGGCTGGCGATGCTGGCGCTTGCCGGCGTCAACATGCGCATCCTGCTAGGCCTCGCTGCTGCGGGCATCGTCGGCATCATCCTCGCCTACCTGTTCTACCCGGTAGCGACGACGCGTATCGATGGCTTCCTGTTCGGCGAGGGCGACAACTTCCAGGTCGAGAACGCGCTGCGCACCCTCACGGCCGGCGGCCTGTTCGGCATGGGGCCGGGTGGCGGCACCCGGAAGTTCGGCCTCCCGGAGCCGCACACGGACTACATCTTCTCGGTCATCGGCGAGGAGTTCGGACTCATCGCCTGCCTTGCCATTGCGCTGCTCTATCTCGGCATTGTGGCGCGCGTCCTGATCAAGCTCCTCGACGAGGACAACAGTTTCTCGATCCTCGCGGCCGCCGGGCTGGCTGTGGAGTTCGGTCTGCAGGCGCTCATCAACATGATGGTCAACGTCCAGCTGGCACCGTCGAAGGGCATGACCCTGCCGTTCATCAGCTACGGCGGCAGCTCGATGCTGGCGCTCTCGATCGGCATGGGCTTGCTGCTCGCATTCACGCGCCGGAACCCGTATCTGACCCGCTCGCCCTATGTCGTGAAGTGGAGCGGGGAGAGCCTGACCGCATGAATTTCGTGCTCGCTGCCGGTGGGACTGGTGGCCACATGATTCCGGCGCATGCGCTGGCCGCGGAGCTGAAAAGCCGCGGCCACGGCGTGCTGCTGATTACCGACGAGCGCGGCGCTCGCTTCCCCGGCCTGTTCGAGGATGTCCCGGTGCACATCCTGCCTGCCGGAAGACTGGGCGGCGGGCCAATCGGTTACCTGAAGGCAGTCGGCGCCGTTGCGAAGGGCAGGGCGCAGGCCAAGCGCCTCTATCGCGAACACACGCCCGATGCGGTTGTGGGTTTTGGCGGCTACCCGGCCTTCCCATCGCTGCTGGCTGCAAGCTCCCGCCGGATTCCCACGGTGCTGCACGAGCAGAATGCAGTGCTGGGCCGCGTCAACCGCCTCCTCGCTGGAGAAGCCGACGCCATCGGCGTCGCTTACGACCGGATCGATCGGTTGAAGTCCAGGTACCAGAAGAAAGTGGTTCTCGTCGGCAATCCGGTCCGCGCCGAGATTGCACGCCTTGGTGAGCTGCCGTTCCCCGCTTTCGACGAGTTCGCTCCGCTGAAGATCCTCGTCACTGGCGGCAGTCAGGGCGCGACGATCCTGAGCCAGGTGGTGCCCGAAGGGCTCGGCATGCTCGAGCCCTCGCTCCGCCGCCGTCTGCAGGTCGTGCAGCAATGCCGCCCCGACGACATCGAGCGCGTGCGCAAGCAGTACGCCGACCTCGGCATCCCCGCCGAGTTGATGACCTACATCGAGGACATGGCCAGCAAGCTCGCCGACTGCCATCTGATGATCGGCCGCGCCGGGGCCTCGACGATCGCCGAACTGACCGCCGCCGGAAGGCCCGCGATCCTGGTTCCGTTCGCCGCTGCGACCGACGATCACCAGACCGCCAATGCGCGTGAGATGGTGAAGGCGGGCGGCGCTCGCGCGATCCAGCAGTCCAACTTTACGCCCGACGTTCTCGCCCGTCAGATCGAGGCGCTCGCGATGGACCCGGTCGCGCTGAACAATGCTGCCGCGCGGGCGCTGTCGGTGGGCCGTCCCCACGCTGCCCGCGACCTCGCCGATCTGGTGGAGCGCGTCGGCAATGGCGTTGCTCCTGTCGTCGTTGGACCGGCGCTGACGCCCCGCGTCGCTGCGGAAGCTCCTGACGGAGCCATGCCCGCATGATGAAGGCGATGGGCACCGACATCGGGACGATCCACTTCGTCGGGATTGGCGGCATCGGCATGTCCGGCATCGCCGAGGTGATGCACCAGCTCGGCTACAAGGTGCAGGGCTCCGACGCGTCCGACAGCTACGTGGTCGAGAAGCTTCGCAAGACCGGCATCCCTGTGAAGATTGGCCACGCGCCGGAGAACCTTGACGATGCCGCGGTCGTGGTCTGCTCGACCGCAATCAAGGAGAATAATCCCGAGTTCCAGGCCGCCGCCGAGCGCCGCCTGCCGCGCGTCCGTCGGGCCGAGATGCTGGCCGAGCTGATGCGGATGCAGAAGACCGTCGCGGTCGCGGGCACGCACGGCAAGACGACGACAACCTCGATGGTAGCAGCGCTACTCGACAGCGGCGGCGTCGATCCCACCGTCATCAACGGCGGCATCATCAACCGCTACG
>DASVXN010000286.1:0-5831 GCA_036392635.1 Sphingomicrobium sp.
CCCACGAGGAACGGGGCAGCGCGAACAGGCGCTTGCGCTCGTTGAACGACACGACCACGTCGGGGTTCGGGTCGATGAAAATATGGCGGTGATCGAAGGCCGCCACCAGCTTGATCTGGCGCGACAGCAGCATGCCGTTGCCGAACACGTCACCCGACATGTCGCCCACACCAACACAGGTGAAGTCGGTGGTCTGGATGTCTGTCCCGAGCTCCCGGAAGTGGCGCTTGACCGCCTCCCACGCCCCCTTGGCGGTGATGCCCATGGCTTTGTGGTCGTAGCCGACCGAGCCCCCGCTCGCGAAGGCATCGCCCAGCCAGAACCCGTAATCGAGAGCAACCCCGTTGGCGATGTCCGAGAAGGTCGCCGTGCCCTTGTCAGCCGCGACGACGAAGTACGGATCGTCTCCGTCATGGATGACCACGCCTTCGGGATGGACGACCTCGTCGTTGACGAGATTGTCGGTCACCGAGAGCAGCGAGCGGATAAAGATTCGATAGCTCTCCGTTCCCTCGGCAAGCCACTCGTCGCGGTTGCTGATCGGCCCGAGTTGCTTGGGGTAGAAGCCGCCCTTCGCACCCGTCGGCACGATCACGGCATTCTTCACGACCTGCGCCTTCATCAGGCCGAGGATCTCCGTGCGGAAATCGTCGCGCCGGTCGGACCAGCGCAGACCGCCACGAGCGACCGGACCGCCGCGCAGGTGGATGCCTTCGACGCGGGGCGAATAGACCCAGATCTCACGCCACGGCACCGGCGCCGGCAGGCCCGGCACCATCGAGCTGTTGATCTTGAACGCCAGCGCTTCGGCGGCTGCGGGAGCGAAGACATTCGTACGCAGGATCGCCTGCACCAGTGCACGGAGGCGCCGCAGGATACGGTCGTCGTCGATCGAGCGAACCTTGGCGAGCGAGCGCTCGAGGTCCTGGCTGAGTTCCTGCACCCTGTCCGCCCGGTTCGGCGTCGCGGGATCGTGCGCGGCGACGAAGGTCCCGATCAGCGCGCGGGTCGCGTGAGGCGCACGGCGAAGCGCGTCGACGACGGTGACGAGGCCGAAGCTGCTCCCGGTCTGGCGCAGGTAGCGGAACCAGGCGCGTAGCCACACCACCGGCCGCATGTCGAGGCCGACATAGAGAACCAGCTGGTTGAACTCGTCATCCTCGGCCGAACCGCAGAGCACGCTAGCGATGGTGCTCTCGATCTCTGTTCGGCGCGACAGGATTGCGTCGATGTCCGCCTCCGACCCCACTTCGACGCGGAAATCGTGGATGTAGCCGTTGCCGCCGCTCAGGGCGGTCGGGAATTCCTCAAGGACGCGGAAACCGAAGTTCTCGAGCACCGGCACCACGTCCGACAGCGGGATCAGACCGCCGCGTCGATAGGTCTTCAGCCTCAGCTGGCCCGCTGGATCATGCTCGTCGCGTGAGATGCGGACACCACGGTCGTTCTCGTCGTGGAGATCGGACAGGCGCAGGATGTCCGCGGCGCCCTCTTCCGGCGCCGTCCGCGCGCGATAACCGTCGGGGAAGCTGTTGATGTATGTCAGCGCGAGGCGAGTTGCGCGCGGTGCATTCGAGGCGTTGATCAGCTCGGCCTCGACGGCGGGTGCCCAGCCCCGGACCATCTCCACCACAGCTGCGTCGAGTGCTTCGGCGTCGGGCGAGGGAGCCTGCTCGTCGATATATTGGGTGTACCGGATCAGCGCGAGGTCGGCGTCACCAAGCTCGACCGACCAGCTGGTGATTTCCCGCCCGACCTCGTTCTCAAGGAGCCTCGCGATCGCGACGCGCCGCGCGGTGCTCAGTTCCTCGCGCGGCAGCCACACGAAGGTGAACAGCTGGCCCTTGAGGATGGAGCGCACCTGCAGCAGCGCGGGCCGCGGCCGGTCCGCGAGCGACATCGCCATCATGACGAGGCCGCGCAGCTCTTCGTAGTCGATGGCGATGACGAGGTCGCGCGGCAGCGAGGCCACGGCGTGGCGCAGCGCCTTGCCCGAATGGCCCTTGGGATCGAAGCCGAAGTCCTTGTCGAGCTGCTTCAGACGCGCGCGGAGGACCGGCACGTTCTCGGGCGGGACACGCAACGCCTCGCTGGTCCAGAGGCCGGCGTGAACGCCAATGCCGGTTACGGTATCGCCGGCCTTGATCGGAACGACAACAAGGTCGAGCGGCACGCGGCGGTGGACCGTCGACTTGCGCTCGGCCTTCGCCATCAGCGGCACCTCGCCGCCACGCTCCAGATAGCGCATGGCTCCGAGCGCACCCCCCTTGTCGGTTGGCGCACCGGGGATGCTGAAGATGCCGAGCGTGCTCGACGGCGCTTCATACGGCTTCTCGACATGATAGCCGAGCAGCGTCATCGCGCCATCCGCGAACCAGTTGAGGAGCGCGGCTCCCTCTTCATCGTTCAGCGACGCCGCGTCCTCGCGCATCTGCCGCTGGAGCGACTCCCAGTCACGCACAGCGAGGCGAACATCGCCGAGCACGCGCCGCAGGTCGGCGGCAAGCTCCTGCCGGCCACGGGCGTCGGCACGATCGAGTTCGACGTACATCATCGACTCGCGGCGGCTCTTGTCGCTGCACAGCGGCTCGACTGTCTGCAGCTCTCCCTTGGCATCGCGGTTCACGCAAACCACCGGATGGAGCAGACGGTGAATGGTCAGCTGCCGCTGCGCGATCGCATTGGCGACGGAATCGACGAGGAACGGCATATCGTCGTTGACGATGCCAATCCGCATGCGACGGTTGCCCGCTTCGCCGCCGATGGATTCGATCTCCACCGCCAGATCGCCGCGTTTGCGCGTCGCCGCAACCGCGGCGAGGAACTCAGCGGCTTCGCGTTCGGCTTCACGGGAAAGCCCCTGCGTTTCGCCGGGGAGCGCGTTGCCAGTCAGCGCCTTTCTGATTGACTCGACCAAGGGCGGGTCCAGGCGCGTATGGGCCGTCATGTAAGAAACAAGCTCCAGGGACTGTTGGGGTGCCGGCGGGCCTATAGACCCGCCGTCAGCAGCCGGACAACCCCGCGGCCGTTACGCTGCGCGGCGGAGAGCCTTCTCGACGAGCGCGTCGTCGTCGACGATCGCCACCGCTTCGTGCGTGCCGTCGGCGCCGCGGCGGGTGACGACCACTGCGAACTCTTCCGCCGCAGGAACGTCCGCCAGCGAGATCGGGGGCGCGGAGCGAAGTCGGGCGCGAGCCGCTTCCGTCTTCGTGTCGGCCTTGGCCGCGGGACGTCGCGCCTGGCGCTCCGCAGCGACGAGCGCCTTGAGGCCGCCGGGCTGCTGCTCGATAAAGGCCTGGAAGCCGCCAAGGTCGACCTCCTGCCGCTGTGCATACGACAGGGCAGCGGCGAATTCGGTGAGGCGAGCCTTGTCGTAGTCGATGCCGAACACGAGCTTGACGATGGGCGTCATCGGCGCGCGGGCCTGGGCCTTCATGCCGGACTCTTCGAGCAGCTCGGCATATTCCTCAGGGTTCTGCTGAGCAGCGACCGCGAAATCATAGGCGAGCGACAGCGCCTTGTAGAGGGCGGAGCGGGTGCGGCCTTCCCCGGCCTTCACGGACTCGGCAGTCTCCCGAGCGGCCCAGAGACGGTCCGCTAGCCCGGCATCTTCACCAAGCTCGACCTCAGGCCCTTCATCCGCGTCGGCGAGCGGCCCGTCTTGCCAGGCGAAGTGCACCGGCGCGGCGGTCCCGATTGCAGGCTCTTCGCTGATCAGGAGCGTATCGAGCTCCAGCGGCTCGACAGCCGGCGCAATCTCATCGTCAGCGCTCGCGAGGAGTTCGGTGAGTTCGAGCGGCTCTTCGATTTCCGTACTGATCCGTGTGTCCTGCGCGGCAGCCGTAGGGACACCGAACGCCTCCCCGGCGATGCCATCCACGCGCTTCCAGTTGATCACGCCATAGATGAAGTCGATCGTGTCGCCGTCCGACGAGAAGGGCATCAGGATGCCGCGGTAGCAGATGCTATCGCCGCGCGGATTGTCGAACACGGCCTCGAACCCTACCGGTGCCCGGTTGGCGATGATCTGCATGTAATGGTCTGTAAGGCGCGAAAGCAGCGACCGGCTCGGCACGTCCGCGATGGTGCGCATGCCGTCGTCGAGCGCACATTCCTCGCGAATGGCGCCGCCGACATAAGGCATTGCCGGGTTGTCGCGGCCGCAGGTGAAATCCAGCAGGACGCTGTGCGCTGCGAAGTCCTCGACCTCGGTCGGCTCGAGGTCCTCGATCGACGGGAAGTCACGGCCGTCGAGAAGTGACACCCAGTAGTTATACGCACGAACGTGCATCCGGCGCTCGTCGGTTCCGATCTGCAGTGCCACGTCGCTGGAGGAAGCCTCCTGGGCAGCATGCAGATCGAAGTCGCTCGGATGGTCTTGGTAACTGTCCATATTCGGTAACCGGGCCCCACCCCTATCGTTCGCAACGGAAAATGGCCGAGCAGCGTTACCAAAGCGTTAAGCATAAACCGTCAAGGATAAGGGCGCTTGCGGGTCTCGAATTGCGCTGATAGGGGGCGCGCACCTCCGAAAGGGCAAGCCGCTTTAGCTCAGCCGGTAGAGCACATCATTCGTAATGATGGGGTCGCGTGTTCGAGTCACGCAAGCGGCACCACTTCCCAGAGATCGACACGAGCGCGAGGCAGCGGCCTCGTCGCTTTCGTCGTGCCATCTTCGGGCATCATCGGCGCCTCGACCCGAACGGTTGAAGTTGCGAGCGCCAGGCCGACGGCAGCTTTCGAGAACGAGGTGGCGTAGTGGAACGGTGGGCTCTGACCCCGGGATTGGACGAGACCTCACGCTGGGCCTTCATCGTCGGCGCGCCGCGGTGCGGGACGACGGCATTGTCGGAATATCTGCGCGGCCATCCGGACGTCTGCTTCTCGACGCCGAAGGAACCGCACTTCTTCATCCGCTATGACCTTCGGCAGAAGTCGGCAGACGAGCTTCGGCAGACCGTCGCCAGCAAATATCTCGACCTCTACTTCCGCGATCGGCACGGCGCGTCCCTCTTCGCCGAGGGGTCGGTGAGCTACTTCTACGCGCCGGAGCAGCTGGAGCCGCTACTGCGCCTGTGGCCGCGTGCCAGGTTCATCATCTGCCTGCGTAATCCGCTGGAGATGGTGCCCTCGCTACACCAAAGGCTGTTCTACAATGGCGACGAGACCGAGCGGCAGTTCGACCGCGCGTGGTCGCTCGTCCCGGAGCGGCGGAAGGGCCGGTTTATCCCGCGGGGCTGCATCGAGCCGCGCTTCCTCGACTATTGGGAAGCGGGGCACCTCGGTAAGCACCTCGAGAGGTTCATCAGCCTCGTCGGCGAGGAACGCTGCCACATCTTAATCTTCGATGACTTCGTTGAGAATCCAGCCCGCGAGTATCGGCGAGCCCTCGACTTCCTGGAACTGCCCGACGACGGGCGCACCGAATTCGACCGTCATGCACAGACGCAAGACTGTCGCATCGCGTGGGTTCATCGCCTGATGAAGCGGCCTCCGCGCCTTGCGATGTGGCTGTTCGATCCGGAAGACCTGCAGGTAATGGTCGAAGGAGTCGGCAAGCCCAGCCCCGTTCTCGACAAGATCATGGAAGTGCGCGGCAAGATCATCAACTGGAACAAGAAGCCCGCTCAGCCGGTGAAGATCGGGCCAAGGGTGCTGCACGACATGCGCGAGATGTATCGCGGCGACGTCCAGCTTCTATCCCGGCTAGTCGAACGCGACCTAAGCCACTGGCTGGATACGCCTTAGGGCGACCTGCACTTCCCCGCAGGCGCGGTTGGCGGGCACCGCAATGTCCATCTTCTTGGGTCGCGGCAGGTTGAGCCCGTTCA
>DASVXN010000287.1:0-2813 GCA_036392635.1 Sphingomicrobium sp.
AACGCCGCCGCCGGCCACGCTCCTGCCGCCGCAGCAGGCGATGCTCGACCAGCTGCGCGCCGCGGGCACCGGCCCGGCGTTCGACCAGGCGTTCCAGCAAGCGCAGATCCAGGCGCACCAGCAGGCGCTTCAGCTCCACCAGGGTTACGCCACGGGCGGCGATGTTCCGGCGCTCCGCACCACCGCCGGGCAGATCGTCCCCGTCGTCCAGCGACACCTGACCATGGTTCAGTCGATGCAGGTGATGGCGCCTCCGCCGCCGCCTCCGCCGGCGCCGCCGCCACCACCGGTGCGCCGCTCGGGCGAACGCGGCTAATCACGGTTTATCAGGAGCGCCCGGTCTCGTTGGAGATCGGGCGTTTCCGCTTGTCGACGAGAGACGACACCCTAACGAAAGTTATCATCATTGGCGCCGGCATTGGCGCAGTAGCGCGGCACCATGACTGCATGCGCCGTTTCCCTGATTTCAGATTGTAAGCACGCCGCCCAGCTTGACCACTGGGAGCTGCTGATCGGAGCAATTCTCGCCGAGGCAGGCGAGGTCAGGACGAACGACAGGGGCGAGCTTGCGGCACGAGTGCTCGCGCTCGGCGGTTACGAGAGCCCGGACAATCCCGAAGAACCGAACGAGCGCGCGCGGTTGGCCGTCCGCCTCGCCGCGCGGCTCGCTTCCGCCTAGACCGACGGAAGCTCCTCGGCGCGCGTTTCGCCGTCGAGCAGCGCCTCAATGTCGGGGATCGGACGTCCGCTCATTTCCTTGTTGACGGTGCAGACGACCCGCCGCTCGACTTCCTTGTGGAGGTTCTTGCGGAGGTGGCCGAGGGCCTTCGGCGGCGCGACGATCGCCAGCGCGTCGAAGTCGTTACGCAGCGCACGCTTTTTGAGCTCCTCGGCCGCGTCGTTGATCCAACGGTCCTCTTCCTGCTGGTGGAAGTCGGTCTCGCTGTAAGCGGGGCGGTGCGTCTCGGCTCCGCCCGAAGCCTTCAGGACAGGTGCGTTGCCCGGCGAGTCGGTTTTAAGCTCTCGATCCTTCCGATCCTCACGCTCGCCATGCGCCTCCGTGCGCAAGTCGATTTGGTTCTCGTCGCCGTGGTTCCGCAGGAACAGGACCTTGGTTCCGTCAGCGACAAGGACCAGCGCGTTGTTGGGAAGGGGCATGGACGTTTCCTCCTAATCGAAACTGTTTCGCCAGGAGAACGCGGACCGAGCCGCAGCGGTTGCTACGGCTCGTCGCAGAAGGTGAGCGCCAGAACAGGCGAAGCTTATTCAGCCTCGGGATCGACAGGCTTCTCCAGCTCGCTTTCGCCGATGACCGCGTCTGGGATCGGCGCGATCTCGTCGCCGCCCTCGACCTCGATCTCCTCCTCTTCGGCTTCCTCGATCTTGGCCACGCTGACCACGCGTTCGCCGTCCGCGACCTTGAAGATCGTGACGCCTAGCGTGTTGCGGCCGGCGATCCGGATATCCGCGACGGTGGTGCGGATCATCTTGCCCTGGTTGGTGACCAGCATCAGCTGCTCGCCCTGCCTCGCGGGGAAGCTCGCGACGACACAGCCGTTGCGAGCGGAAGTGTCGATGTTGGTGATGCCCTGACCGCCGCGATTGGTGCGGCGATACTCATAGGCCGACGACCGCTTGCCGAAGCCGTTCTCCGTGATCGTGAGGATGAACTGCTCCTTCTCGTGCATCTCGGCGATGCGTTCCGGCGAGAGCGAGCATTCGCCGTCCTTCTCGCCCTTCCAGGGGGCGAAGCGGAGATAGGCCTCGCGTTCTTCCTGAGTGGTGCCCACGCGGTGGAGGATCGACATGGAGATGACCTGATCGCCAGGTGCGAGGCGCATGCCACGAACGCCCGTCGAAGTGCGTGACTGGAACTCGCGAACGTCGGTTGCCATGAAGCGGATCGCCTTGCCCTGACGGGTGGCGAGCAGCACGTCATCCCCCTCGCTGAGCAAGGCGACATCGATCAGGCGATCGGTCGGATCTGCCTGATCATCACCATCATCACCGTTATCGGCGTCATCATTTGGAGCAGTGCCGAAGCGCATCGCGATCTTGCCGGCGGTCGGGATGTTCGTGAACGCCGCCATGCTGTTCCGCCGGACGGTGCCGTGCGCCGTCGCGAACATGATGTGGAGATTGCCCCACTCGGCCTCGTCCTCCGGCAGAGGCAGCACGGTGGAAATGGTCTCGCCTGCGCGGAGCGGCAGGATGTTGACCATCGGCCGTCCACGAGTGTTGGGGCCACCCTCCGGCAGCTTCCAGACCTTCATTCGGTAAACGCGGCCGAGATTGGAGAAGAACAGCACCGGATTGTGCGTCGAGGTGACGAAGAGGGTGGTGACCGCATCTTCTTCCTTGGTCGCCATGCCGGCGCGGCCTTTGCCGCCGCGCTTCTGCTCGCGGAAGACGGACAGGGGCGAGCGCTTGATGTAGCCGCCGAGGGTCACGGTCACGACCATGTCCTCGCGCTCGATCAGGTCCTCGTCCTCGATGCCGTCGGCGGCGGGGGCAAGCTCGGTAACACGCGGCGTGGCGAACTCGCGTTCGACCTCGTCGAACTCCTCGCGCATGACCTCGTAGAGACGAGCGCGATTGGCCAGGATTTCAAGCAGTTCGCCGATGCTCTTGGCAAGGCCTTCGAGCTCGTTGCCGATCTCGTCGCGACCAAGTGCCGTAAGGCGGTGCAGGCGCAGCTCGAGGATGGCGCGGACCTGGGCTTCGCTGAGGCGATAGGTGTCCAGTCCCGATTGCGGCTCAACGGCTTCGACCAGCGCAATGTATCCGCGGATCTGATCCATGGACCAGTCGCG
>DASVXN010000288.1:0-7852 GCA_036392635.1 Sphingomicrobium sp.
CGGATCACCACGCCGGTGTCCATCAGCCCTTCGCCGTTCAGCCAGCCGATCGCGCCACCGTACGCGCCGCGTCGTGTGCGCTCGTAGTGGCGCAGCAGCTCGGTCGCCTTGAGCTTCGGCGCACCGGACAAGGTGCCGACATTGAGGCAGGTCTGCAGCGCGTGAAGCGCGTCGTAGCGCTGCGCGAGGACGCCTTTCACCGAGCTGACGAGGTGCATGACTCGCGCGTATTTCTCTAGGGTCATCAGCTGGACCACGCGGCGTGTGCCCGGCTCGCACACCCGGGCGACATCGTTCCGCGCAAGATCGACCAGCATCATGTGCTCGGCGGCTTCCTTCTCGTCGAGCCGGAGGTCCGCTTCCATGCGATTGTCCTGGTCCTCGTCCCCGCCGCGCGGGCGGGTGCCCGCGATCGGCTTCACTTCGAGGATCGGCTTGTCGGCTTCGCGCGTCACGCGAACGGACGTCTCGGGCGAGGCGCCGAACAGGACGGCATCGCTCATCGAAACGAAGAACATGTATGGGCTCCGATCGAGCGCTCGGACGCGTGCGAAAGCCGAAATCGGATCCGGACATGCCGCCCTGAACGTGCGCGAAGCGACGATCTGGTAGACGTCCCCTGCGTGCACATGCTCCTTGAGCTTGGCGACGGCTTCGGCGAACTCGCCGTCGCTGAGATCCGCGGAGACCTCGACCGGGGAGCCTGCGCTTACCGCCACGGGGCGCACATCCGCAGCGCGCGCCGCCAGCTCGCCGAGGCGTCCGATGGCCGTGAAATCGTTCTTCTTGTCCTGCTCCTCGTCGCCCGACCCGAACGACGTCGAGAGCAGGCGCGGCGTGAGTTTCGGCTCGCCGATCACCGCCGATTCCGCCAGCCAGAAGATGAAGTCGGGGAAGCCGGTCGGGTCTTCTGCGTTTTTCGGCAGCTCTTCGAAGAGATCGACGTGGTCGAAGGCCATCACGCCCACGAGGCAGACGGTCATCGGCTCTTCAGGCGTTCGGCTGCTGAAGCTGCTGGTGATCGCCCGGAGCACGTCGAATGGCGAGGCGTCGAGCAGCCGCCGTTCCGCATCGAGCTCGGAGGAACGCTCGTACGCGAACGTCAGCTGGTCGGCTGAGCGGCTGGAGACGTGCTTCGCGAGCTTGCGGGCGAGAACATCGAGGACTGTGCCACCATTGGTCGAGAGCGCAGCGACAACCACCTGCCCGCCCCGGCACTCGATGCGCACCGCCGCGCGATCGACGATGATGCTCTTGCCCGCGGTGGTCTCGATCATCAGCGTGTCGGCACGGCGGCCGTTGTCGCTCAGCTGCGCATAGAGAGCGAGCAGGTCGACTGGCGCGTGCAGCCGACGGGTGACTGCCCGCGCCGTGCCGGTGTCGAGGTCGGTCACTGCGTTCACGCGAGCTTCCGGCCGACCGCCGCGAGGATCGGCTCGAGTGCTGCCATCAGCGCCTCGAACTGGTGCGGGTAGAGCGACTGGGCGCCGTCGGACCAGGCATCGACAGGGTTCTCGTGAACCTCGACGAGGAGGCCGTCCGCGCCGCAAGCTGCAGCGGCCAACGACATCGGGATGACGAGGTCGCGCACGCCGGTGCCGTGTGACGGATCGACCATGACCGGCAGGTGCGTCTTCTGCTTCATGTAGGCGACCGCGTTGAGGTCGAGCGTGTTGCGGGTTGCAGTCTCGAACGTGCGGATGCCGCGCTCGCAGAGGATCACCTGCTCGTTGCCGGCGGCGAGGAGATATTCGGCGGCAAGCAGCAGGTCCTCGACTTTCGCTGCCAGACCCCGCTTGAGGAGGATGGGCTTGTCGACCTTACCCAGCGCCTTCAGCAGCGAGAAGTTCTGCATGTTGCGCGCGCCGACCTGGAGCATGTCGGCCTTCTCGGCGACGGCAGCGACGTCCGTCGTATCCATCACTTCGGTGACGACCGGCAGACCCAGCTCGTCGCCGATGGTGCGCAGGGTCGTCAGGCCCTCCGGCCCATGGCCCTGGAAGGAATAGGGGCTGGAGCGCGGCTTGTAGGCGCCGGCGCGAATGCCGATGGCACCGGCCGACTTCACGGCGCTCGCGCTTACACGCAGCCGCTCTTCCGTCTCCACCGCGCACGGTCCGCCGATCACGGCGAAGTCCACGCCGCCGATCGTCGCATTGCCAAAGCGGACAACCGTGTCGTGCGGGTGCATCTCGCGGCTGACCAGCTTGTAGGGCGAAAGGATGGGCTTCAGCGACTCCACCATCGGGTGACCGTCGAGCCCCAGCTCCGCCAGCACGCGCTCGTCCCCGAGAGCTCCGAGAACCACGCGCTCGGTGCCGGGCATGAAGAGCGGCTTCAGGCCCTTCGCTTCGATGCGGCCAAGGATTTCCTCGGCGATTTCCTGCGTCGCTTCGCGCTTCAGTACGATGATCATGATGAACTTCCGTGGAGTGAGGGCATGAAAAAACCCGCCGGGTCGCGGCGGGTCCTAGGATCGTGGATGAGAAGAGTCGGCTCTTCGGCTATCCGTCCATTGGGCGCGCCGCATCAGTGGCTGAAGACCAGCGCCACCACCAAGCCTGTGCAGTGCGAACCAAAAGCATCGGGAGGCACCATGCCGAGCAGGCGCTCAGCGGTCAACCGGGCCGGGCGCGGAAATTTGCTTGTCAAAGCAGATGGATGCTCCCCAAGACCTGCTGCCCGGCATTGACAGTCAGGGAGGCATCCCGGAACAGCCCCCCATGGCCAGCGGACAAACTGACGCGATCGTGAATGCAGCCGAGCGGCACGAACCTGCTCGGCTCACCGGCTCGCGCAGCGGACCGCTCACCGGCGACATCACGGTCCCGGGCGACAAGTCCATGTCCCATCGTGCCTTGATCCTGGGTGCGCTTGCCGACGGCGAGACGCAGATCAGCGGGCTGTTGGAAGGCCAGGACGTGCTTCACACCGCCGACGCCGTTCGCGCTTTTGGGGCGGACGTGCAGCGGCTCGGCGCTGGCGAATGGCGCGTGCGGGGTGCGGAATGGCGAAGCCCCCCGCAGCCGGTCGACTGCGGCAATAGCGGAACCGGGGCTCGCCTGCTGATGGGCGCTGCCGCCGGCTTTCCGATCACCACCACCTTCACGGGCGACCAGTCGCTGAGCAGCCGGCCGATGGAACGCGTGCTCCGTCCCCTTCGCGAGATGGGCGCTCGGACTGAAGGAAGCACGCTCCCGGTGACGGTGCACGGCGGCAACCTCCACGGCATCCGCTTCGTCAACGAGAAGGCGTCGGCTCAGGTGAAGTCGGCCATTCTCCTCGCCGGACTGCATTCCGACGGCGACGTCGAAGTGATCGAACCCGCCCTGAGCCGCGACCACAGCGAGAACATGCTGCGCGCGTTCGGGTGCGAGCTGACGAGCGAAGGCGGAACGATCCGCCTTGGCAAGCAGCGCGTGCTCACGGGCACCGACGTCCTGATCCCGGGCGACCCCTCCTCCGCCGCGTTCCCGATTGTGGCCGCCTTGCTGGTGCCGAACTCGTCGGTGACCCTGCGCAACATCATGTTGAACCCGCTCCGCGCCGGCCTCTTCATCAGCTTGCGTGAGATGGGCGCGCACATCGATGTGCTGAACCAGCGGGTGGACAGTGGCGAGCTCGTTGCCGACCTGACGGTAAGATCGTCCGAGCTTCGCGGCATCGAAGTGCCGGCAGCGCGCGCGCCGTCGATGATCGACGAATATCCGATCCTCGCGGTCGCCGCCGCTTGCGCGGCTGGCCGGACCGTCATGCAGGGCCTTGGCGAGTTGCGCGTGAAGGAGAGCGATCGTCTGTCCGCGACCCTGGCGGGACTTCGCGCGTGCGGAGTCGAGGCTTGGGAGGAGGGCGATAGCCTGGTCGTGGAAGGCGCCGGCAAGCCGCCCCGAGGCGGTGCAGAAGTCGCGGCGCATCATGACCACAGGATCGCGATGAGCTTTCTCGTGCTCGGCCTCGTCGCCGAGGAGCCGGTGACCGTCGACAGCGGCGACATGATCGCGACGAGCTTCCCGACATTCGTGCCGCTGATGAACGGGCTTGGAGCAACGGTCTCGTGAGCTTCAACAGCTTTGGGCACGTGCTTCGGGTGACCACGTGGGGCGAAAGCCACGGGCCGGCGATCGGCGCAGTGGTGGACGGCTGCCCTCCCCGGCTGAGCCTGTCCGAAACCGACATCCAGCCGTGGCTCGATAAGCGGCGGCCAGGCACCAACCGCTTCACGACGCAGCGGCGCGAACCCGATGAGGTGCGCATCCTTTCCGGGACGTTCGAAGGACAGACGACGGGAACGCCGATCAGCTTGCTGATCGAGAACGTCGACCAACGCTCGAAGGACTATTCGCAGGTTTCCACCGCCTACCGCCCCGGTCATGCCGACTTCACCTACGATGCCAAGTACGGCATCCGCGACTGGCGGGGCGGCGGCCGCAGTTCGGCGCGTGAGACGGCCGCGCGCGTTGCTGCCGGAGCGATCGCGCGGCTCATCATCCCCGAAGTTCGTATCCGCGCTTATCTCGTCGAGCTTGGTGGCGATCCGATCGATCGCGCGGCCTTCAACCTCGAAGCGGCCGACACGAACCCCTTCCACTGCCCGGACCTGTCCGCCGCTCAGCGCTGGGCAGAGGCGATCGACGAGGCCCGCAAGGCGGGATCGTCACTCGGCGCCGTCGTCGAGTGCGTGGCGGAAGGCGTCCCCGCAGGTTGGGGAGCGCCGGTCTATGCCAAGCTCGACGCCGAGCTTGCCGCTGCGATGATGTCCATCAACGCCGCAAAGGGAGTCGAGATCGGAGACGGTTTCGCCGCGGCAAGGCTGCGCGGTGAGGACAATGCCGATCCTATTCGCGAGGGACCTTCATTCGTGTCGAACCACGCCGGCGGTATCCTCGGCGGCATCTCGACGGGTCAGCCGGTCGTCGCGCGCGTAGCCTTCAAGCCGACCTCCTCCATCCTCACCCCGGTCGAGACGATCGACGCGGAAGGCCGCGAGACGGAGATCGCCACGAAGGGGCGGCACGACCCATGCGTCGGCATCCGTGCCGTGCCAGTCGTGGAAGCGATGATGGCGCTCGTCCTCGCCGACCAGAAGCTGCTCCACCGGGCCCAGTGCGGCTGAGCCCATGCAGAAGATCACCGTCGCTCTGGAGAAGCGAAGCTACGACATCCTGATCGACAACGGCCTGCTTAACCGGGCCGCCGATCATCTTGCACCACTGGCTCGAAACGGCCGGCTGATCGTCGTCACTGATGACAACGTCTGGAGTGCGCTCGGCGACCGCCTGAAGCAGGGACTCGGCGGCATCGAACCTCTGCCGATCGTCATACCTGCCGGCGAGGCGAGCAAAAGCTGGCAGGGCCTACGGAATGTCGTCGAACAGCTACTCGCGGCAGGGGTCGAGCGGGCCGATCACGTGATCGCATTCGGCGGCGGCGTCGTCGGCGATCTGGCCGGCTTCGCTGCCGCGATCGTCAAGCGTGGCTGCAATTTCGTGCAGATCCCAACGAGCCTCCTTGCGCAGGTCGACAGCTCCGTTGGTGGGAAGACCGCGATTGACGTGCCTGCGGGCAAGAACCTCGTCGGCGCCTTCCACCAGCCCGCGCTCGTGATGATCGATCCGTCGCTGCTCGATACGCTCGATCCGCGGGAAGCACGCGCCGGCTATGCGGAGATCGCGAAATATGCGCTGATCGAGGACGCGGAGCTGTTCGACTGGCTCGAGCAGGAAGGCCCGGCGGTGATCGAGGGAAGCTCCGAAGCTCGCCTTCGTGCGATCGGTGCGGCGGTGGCTGGCAAGGCTCGGATCGTCGAGGAGGACGAGCGGGAGACCTCCGGCCGCCGCGCCCTGCTCAACCTCGGCCATACCTTCGGCCACGCGCTGGAGGCGGAGACGGGTTACTCGGGCGCTCTGCTCCACGGCGAAGCTGTGGCGCTCGGCTGTGTGCTCGCTTTTGATTTGTCCGCAGCCCGCGGCCTCTGCTCCTCATCGGACGCCGCCCGCGTGAGGGAGCACTTTGCCTCCCTCTCACTGCCAACCACCCTCGCTTCATTGGGGCTGGTCAAGGCGGGCGAACGGCTTGCCGCACACATGCGCCACGACAAGAAGGCCGAGGGCGGCAGGACGGCGTTCATCCTCGCGCGCGGGATCGGCCAGGCGTTCGTGGACAAGCAGGTCGAGCTGGAGGAGGTCGCCGCCTTCCTCGACCATGCAGCCTGATTCCGGATCACCATACGCCGAGGTCATCGGCGACCCCATCGCCCATTCGAAGTCGCCGCTGATCCACAAGCACTGGCTTGTCGAGCTCGGGATTGCCGCGGATTATCGAGCGACGCGGGTTCCAGCGGCCGAGATCGCCTTGTTCCTGCAGTCGAGGCGATCGGACGCGAACTGGCGCGGATGCAACGTGACGATCCCGCACAAGGAAACGGTGCTACCGTACCTGGATCATGTCGACGGGCGTGCCTCGATAGTTGGGGCCGTAAACACCATCGTCCGTACGCGCGAAGGACTCGCCGGCTACAACACGGATGTGGACGGGATCGGCGCTGCCCTCGGCGACACGCGGCTCGATGGACGCAAGGCGGCGGTGATCGGCGCAGGCGGCGGTGCCCGTGCGGCTCTCGCCTACCTCGGCAGCCGGAGCGTGAGCGAAGTCGGCCTGCTCGCTCGCAATCCCGACAAGGCGCGGCATCTCGAGAGCATCGCGGGAGGCAAGCTCGTCATCGGATCGTTCAGCAATGCCGGCCCATTGCTGAACGGCGCCACGGCGATCATTAATGCTAGCCCGCTCGGCATGGTCGGCTATCCGGAGATGTCCGATGACCTGCTCGCAGCGATCGCCGTTCAGTCCGGAGCCACGCGGTTCGACATGGTCTATTCCCCGCTACAGACGCGCTTCCTCTCTGCAGGCCAAGGACCGGCCGTCGACGGTCTCACCATGCTCATCGGTCAGGCCGCCCGAGCGTTCGAACTCTTCTTCGGCCAGAGCCCCCCTCGCGCCGACGCGCGACTGCGAAAAGTCTTGACCGACGCATTTGGCACAAAGGCAAACGATAAATAACTGCCGGCTGGGCCACTCGATCGTCGGGTGCAGCTTGGTTTCGGCGACGTCACCACGATCATCTGCGCTCATCCGAGGTCCCCAACGGGCCGATAGCCTTCTGGTCAGGATCCCGTTGCCGGCGCCATCGTCGGAGTAGCTCACGCTGCTGCTCGCCCCCAAACTGGACGTTTTTAACGACGAGAACATCATCAAAGTTCAGGCTGGAAATCGACGCGCTGAATGCGTCCGAGTAATAGAAGATGATAAGCCCGGTCCACATAGGCGGACAGTTCGCCTGGAGCGGAAAGGCGCGTGACGGAAAAAGTGGGTTAGCAGTCTGATAACCCTTCTTGCGCGACATAGCGTCGGCGGGACGAAGCGATGTTCCGCCTGAGGGGTACATTGCTTTGGCCGACATTCTCGCGACGACGTCCACGACTGCGACCTTGATGCTCGGCGGCACGGTCGCGGGAAGCCTCGAGAGCGCGGGTGATCACGACTGGTATGCACTCAACCTGACGGCCGGTCAGTGGGTGCTCGTCACGCTCACCGGCGGCACGTTCAGCGACACGTTCCTCAACATCCGGGACAGCGCCGGGAACATCGTTTTCACGAATGACGACCTGTCCGGCTCCGATCTGGATTCCCAAGTGCCGTTTCAGGCCGCTTATACGGGCACTTACTATTTGGACGCCAGCGCCTACGACAGCAGCTCCACCGGCACGTATCAGATCAGCGTGCAGCCCTTCACCCCGCCGCCGATCGCGACCAACGATCAGATCGCGGATCAGCTCGCAAGCGGCTACTGGGACGG
>DASVXN010000289.1:0-1803 GCA_036392635.1 Sphingomicrobium sp.
CGGAACGCTGCTGCCCTGGACCCGCGCACCCTACGCCTATCGGCTGAGCCCGGATCGACCACGTGATCCACGGGGTGTCACGCTCGACCTGGCGGAGGCGGCCATCGTGGCCGAGTTGTTCGCCATATACCGAGAGCCAACGGTGTCACTGCTGCAACTCAGCATGCGTCTGGACGCGCGCGGAGTTCCCACGCCCTCGGGCGCGCCGCGATGGTCGTGCGCTACGGTTCGTGGCATTCTGCGCAATCCGACCTACACTGGGCCGGTCTATGCGCAGCGCATGCGGTCCCGCGCACCGACGCATCGCCGCTCGGCGACCCACCCGATCGGACATCCCAGCTGCACGGCGGTGTCGCAGCCCGCCGAGCGCTGGATCCTGGTAGCGCAGGTGCCTGCCGTGGTGAGTCAGACGCACTTCGAGGAGGTGCAGGCCAAGCTGGCGACGAACCATACCTTTGCTGCCCGCAACAACACGGCGCACCGTTATTTGCTGCGTGCGCTGGTGAGCTGCGGCTGCTGCGGCCTGGCGTGCAGGGGAATAACGCGCGGGCAGTACGCCTATTACATTTGCAACGGCAAGCGGCAGAGCACCTACTCGCGTCATGTGACCCGCTGCCCCTCGCGCCGAGCACCGGTGGGTCAGCTCGACGAGCTGGTCTGGCAGGACCTCTGCGCGTTGCTGAGCGAGCCGGAACCGCTCGCCATGGCCGTCGCGCGGTCGCACGGCGGAGCGTGGTTGCCACAGGAGCTACTGGCCCGACGCGAAGCCCTGCGCCGCGGCCGGGCGCACCTGCAGCAGCAAATCGAGCGGCTTACGGATGTCTATCTCAGGGCGGTGATCCCGCTCGCCGAATACGAGCGGCGGCGACGCGAGCTGGAGCAGCGTGTGAACGCACTGGCTGAGCAGGAGGAGCAGCTACGCGATGACGCGGCGCGTCAGCACCAGGTTGCTGAGCTCACCGCATCACTCGAGGCGTTCCGAGAGCGGGTGCAGCGGGGCCTGGCCCAGGCGGGCTTCGAACAGCGCCGCGAGCTCGTTTTGCTGCTCATCGACCGGGTGGTCGTTACGAACGCCAACGTGGAAATCCGTTACGCCCTGCCCACCAGCCCGGGTAGTGAGCAGGTCCGTTTTGGTCATCGCTCTTGTTGGGATCCGGGGTGTTGGCCAGCCTATCTCACCAGGGCTGCGACGAGGGCGCCGAGGAGGGCTTTGCCGCGGCGCCGAGCGTTGTGCACGAACTCGAAGAAACCGAGATAGAGCGGTAGCTTCTCTTGCGAGATACCCCGGTGCGGGCGCAGCCAGGAGCGCAGCAAGGACCACGTCCCCTCCATCGTGTTGACGTGGATCTCGCAGAAGCCGTCGCCATCCTCGTCGCGCGCGTATTCGCCCCGTGTGTGGCAAACAGTCTTGTGCCGGTTCTGCCAGCACTCGCGCCAAACCTGACGGCGTGAGATGTAGGGCGAGCCCCGGCTACGCGGCCTCGAGAATGGCGAGCGCGTAGTTGGCACGGCGGAGGTGAAGCAGGCGACGGCGGTCGGCGGGGACATGCTGGTTGTGGCGAGAGCGGAGGCGGAGGAAGTTGCGGAGCTCGTCGTAGCTTCGGCAGAAGCGCTCGGCGGGCATTGCTTGGGTTCAAGTGGTCGTCGCAACACCTGTGTGCGCCGATGTCGGCAGCTCCAGGTGACCACTGCAACACGGCTCGTAATGCCCGATCCGAGCGCCGTCTCCTACCCGTCATCGCAACCCCCTCCACCCAGGTGTTGCGACGACCACTTGAATTCACCCTGTGATGGGTAGAATAG
>DASVXN010000290.1:0-2879 GCA_036392635.1 Sphingomicrobium sp.
TGGACGACGCGCTGGAACCCGCTCGTCGGAGTCGGGTCGGTGGCGCTGTCGGCGACAAGCGCGCCGAGCTCATTGTCGAGATACTGCTTTACCGACGTGCGAAGCTCGTCGCGATTGACGCCGCAAGCGGTCATCACCTTCGACGCATGCTCATCGTCGATGAGTGCAATCAGAAGGTGTTCAAGGGTCGCATACTCGTGCCGGCGACGGCTGGCTTCCCCCAGCGCATTGTGGAGGGTCTGTTCGAGTTCGCGAGCAAAACTAGGCATTTAGGATTGTCTCCCGCACCCGCGGAAAGCCCACGGGCTTTGAATGGAATGTCATACGGTCAAACGCGGCAATCAAGTGCCGTGTCCGCTCTTTTCCCCAGATTATCGCCTTGCGAGCTGTGCGAGGTGTGAATGAGCTCTCGGGAGCTTACTTCTTGAACAGCTCTTCCGCCGCGGAGCGGTGGTCCTGCGCCCGCTTCATGTGGTTCTCGACCCGGGCGATTTCAACTTTGAGCGCCTCGATGCGGGCGTTGAGCTCCTCGATCGACATCGGGTCGAGGTCCTGCTTTGCAAGGTCGACCAGCGGGTCGCCCGGCTTGCTCGGGAAAAGGTCTTCCAGATCCACGGCGGAACTCGTTGACCCGTTGAGCGGCCAAGTCAATAAGCCCCGCCGTGGCTGACCTACCTTCCACCATGCGAGCGATCGTCGCCGACGGTTCCGGCGGACTGACAATGGTGGAGCGGCCGGTGCCGAAGCCCGGTCCGGGCGAGGTGCTCATCAAGGTCGCCGCGGCCGGTGTGAACCGGCCGGACGTGCTGCAGAGCAAGGGCATGTATCCGCCGCCGCCGGGAGCGCCGGACATCCTTGGCCTCGAGATCTCGGGCCAGGCGGTTGCGACGGGCGAGGGGACGACGATCATCGTTGGTCAGAAGCTCTGCGCTCTCGTCGCCGGCGGCGGCTACGCTGAATATTGTGTCGCGCCTGCCGGGACCTGCCTCCCCATCCCGCGAGCGCTGACCGCCGTCGATGCGGCCGCGATGCCTGAGACCTTGTTCACGGTCTGGGTGAACCTCTTCGAACGCGGGTTCGCGGCCGACGGCGACTGGGTACTCGTCCACGGCGGCACCAGCGGTATCGGGACCATGGCGATCGCGCTCGGCAATCTGTTCGGGCTCAACGTGATCGTCACCTGCGGCAGCGAGGAGAAGTGCGCGAAGGCGAGGCGGCTCGGTGCTGCCGCCGCCATCAACTATTCGGAGCAGGACTTCGTCGAAGAGGTGCATCGCCTCACCGAGCGGATCGGAGTCAACGTGATCGTCGACATGGTCGGCGGTGACTATGTGCCGCGCAACCTCGCCTGCCTGGCTGAGGAAGGGCGGCACGTGTCGATCGCCGTCCAGCGGGGTGCGACGGCCGAAGTCCCGATCTTCGACGTCATGCGGCGCCGACTGACGCTGACCGGCTCGACGCTCCGCCCGCGCTCTGTCGAGTTCAAGACGATGGTCGCCGACGAGATCACGCGCAGCGTCTGGCCTTATGTCGAGGGCGGGCGGCTCCGGCCGGTGATCGACAGCATCTTCCCGCTCGCGGACGCCGCGCAGGCCCACGCGCGGATGGAGCAGGGCGACCACATGGGCAAGATCGTGCTGGAGGTCCGGCACTAAGGAGCAGGAGCAGGGGAATGGCCGGCAAGCTGGTGCTTCACGAATATGCGGCGTCGGGCAATTGCTACAAGGTCCGGCTGACTGCGGCGCTGGTCGGCAAGACGCTCGAGCGGCGCGAATATGACATCTTCAAGGGCGAGACGCGCACCCCGGAGTTCCTCCGGACCATCAACGCCAACGGCCGCATCCCCGTGCTCCAGATTGGCGACCGCTTCATCCCCGAGAGCAATGCCGCCTGCTATTTCCTCGCCGACGGCTCGGACCTCGTTCCCACCGATCCCTTCGACAATGCCGACATGCTGCACTGGATGTTCTGGGAGCAGTATAATCACGAGCCGAACATCGCCACGCTGCGCTCGTGGATGGTCGTGATCGGCATCGACAAGCTGAGCGAGGCGCAACGCGTGCAGATGCCGATCAAGCGGGAGCAGGGGGACGCGGCGCTCAAGCTCATGGACGAGCATCTTGACGCGCGCGAGTGGTTCGTCGGCGAGAAGGTGAGCCTCGCCGACATCTGCCTCTTCGCCTACACGCATGTGGCGGGGGAGGCGGATTTCGATCTCTCGCGCTATCCGAACCTGCAAGCCTGGACCGAACGGGTCGAGCAGGTTCCGCGCTTCCTTCCTCTCGACGCCTGAATCGCCTTGCCCCCGATGAACGCGCTGGCTACAGCGCGGGCAAGCTGGCCGCTCCGTGAAGGGGCGGCCCTATTTGTTTCTGATCCGGGAGAATCCCAGTGGCCCAGCCCCTGATGCCCCACGCGACCGCCGCCTGGCTTGTCGACAATAGTTCGCTGACCTTCGAGCAGATCGCCGAGTTCTGCGGCCTTCACATCCTCGAGGTGCAGGCGATCGCCGACGACACCGCGGCAACGAAGCTGACCGGCCGCGACCCAATCCGCGCGGGCGAGCTGACGCACGAGGAGATCGAGATCGGGCAGAAAGACCCCGACCACAAGCTCCGCATGCACAAGGCGCCGGAAGAAGTCCGCCGCACCAAGGGTCCGCGCTATACGCCGGTCTCCAAGCGCCAGGACAAGCCGGACGGCATCGCCTGGATCATCAAGAACCATCCCGAGGTCAGCGACGGCCAGATCGGCAAGCTGATCGGCACCACCCGCACGACCATCGCCGCGATCCGCGACCGCAGCCACTGGAACATGGCGAACATCACGCCGAAGGATCCGGTGACGCTCGGCCTCACCACGCAGCGCGAGCTCGACGC
>DASVXN010000291.1:0-8305 GCA_036392635.1 Sphingomicrobium sp.
CCAGCAACATTTTGCGTTCACTTTTCAGTAACTGTATATCGGCACTGCCGGACACCCGCTAACGGGGCCAACGATGCTTGACTGTCGATAGTCCAGCAGTAGGGGTGTCGGGGCTCGGCTGGGGATAAATGTGGTTTCGAGCGCTAGGTCTATAGTGCTGATGAAGCAGGGGAATTTGCCGGGGGGCAAAAGTCTCGACTGGGTCGAGCCGGCACCTTCGACATCATCTTCTGTCAAGCTCGCGGCCGCTGCGGCGCGCGAGCTGTTTTTGCGCATCCCGCCGTTCCCCGGCGCTCGCGTGTCCAGCTTCGCCAAGGGCCATGGACCGGCGGTCAATCCCGTCGCGCTTGCCGGTTCTCTTCGGAAGTTGCGAGTTGGCGGCACCTACTGGGCGGCACAGCCCAAGCTGCCGAAGGGGCACGTCCTTGTTCGTTCGTGGGAAGCTGCTCAGGCTGCGGCCTGCCTCTACCCTGATCGCCCCATCGTCTTCTGGAACGAGGTCCTGCGGCTTGGCCATGGCCAGCTCGACGTCGCTGTTGTCAGCGGGCCATGCGATCCTTGGCACATGCTTGGCGGTGCCGTCGCGCTGGTGACCGACTCCAACGATGAGCTCCGGCTGGTCGCCGCCTTGCTTCACGTGCCCTGCTACGAAAGCACAGACGGGCGTGAGTTCGCTTCGGTTGAGCTGAACGCGACCGAGATGGTCGCCGATCTCGCAGCCGCGACATTCAAGAACCCGTTCTCCGGGGCCGCGATGGACGCGATCGAAGCTGCAGAGCTATGCGGTTTCTGGCGCCAGCTGATCGACGCGAACCGAAAGCTCGCCGGTGGCGTGGGCTTCGCCTTCTGGAAGCAGGACCACGTGGCTCCGCTGCTGTGGGGCGGATCAAGACAGTTCAGGTTTCTCCGGAGCGGCGATGTGACGGACGCCGACCATGCGGTCGCCATGTGGCGCGCAAAGGCCGCGCCCGCGCTGGTCGCGGAACTCGAACGAGCGGGGCATCAGCTGATCGAGGTGGAGGACGGGTTTCTCCGCTCGCGAGGGCTCGGAGCCGACTGCATCCCGCCGCTTTCCATCACCGTCGATCGCCTCGGGCCGCACTTCGACCCGAAGCAGGCGAGCGAGCTCGAACTGCTGCTCGAAAAGGCCGACTTCGACGCAGCCACGCTCGATCGGGCGCGGGAGTTGCGTTCGGTCATCGTCGCCGAGGGCATCGGAAAGTATGAGCGCGGGACCGTGCTGGTCGAACGCCGCGCGGGCACGCGTCGCCACATCCTGGTCCCGGGCCAGGTCGAGGACGACCGCGCAGTCAAGGCCGGCGGCTGCGGCCTGACCTCGAATCTCGAGTTGCTGAAGCGCGTTCGCGAGCAGGCGCCCGACGCCTATATTCTCTACAAGCCTCATCCGGACGTTCTCGCCGGGCATCGTCGGGGCAGCATTCCGGATGCGGCGTGCCTCCGCTACGCTGACGAGATCGTGGGCGAGCTGCCGATCGCGTCGCTTATCGCCATGGTCGACGAGGTCCATGTGAACACGTCGTTGGCCGGTTTCGAGGCGCTGCTTCGCGACAAGAAGGTGACGACGTACGGCGTGCCATTCTACGCCGGCTGGGGCCTCACCACGGACCTCGGTCCGGTGCCGCCCCGCCGCAGCAGTAAGCGCAGCCTGGACGAGCTGGTGGCTGCCACCCTGCTTCTCTACCCCCGCTATTTGGACCCGGTAACAGGGCTTCCCTGTCCGGCAGAGGTCGTTGTGGAGCGCCTCAGCGGCGCGCAGCAGGCGAGTGCCGGCGTTATCGTCGGCATGCGTCGCCTGCAGGGCAAGCTGATGCGTCGCCTGAGGAGTCTGGTTCAATGAACGTGCCGGCCGGGAACTTGAACCTCCTGCTGCGTCCGGCGCAGCCGGCAAACGATCGCGTCGTCCAGCGGCCGCGCCCGCAGGTCTATCGCCCGGAGAAGCGTGCGTTCCTGTTCCTGCAGGGACCGCCAGGGCCGATGATGCACCAGCTCGCCACGGCGATGCGCGACAAGGGCGTCAAGGTCGAGCGGATCAACATCTGCGCGGGTGACCAGGTCGACTGGCCCGAAGCTGCGACCAACTTCCGCGGCCGCTTCCGCGATTGGCCGACCTTCTTCGACAATTTCCTGCGCGAACATCAGATCACCGACATCCTGCTGTTCGGTGATTGCCGGCCGTACCATGTCTCGGCCCGCGGCGTGGCGGCGTTGCGCGGCGTCCGCACCTATGTGCTGGAGGAAGGTTATCTTCGCCCGCACTGGATGACGCTTGAGCTCGACGGCGTGAACGGACATTCCCGCCTGACGCGCCGCAAGGAATGGGTCCTCGAGCAGGCCCGCGACCTTCCGCCGGAGCCCTACCTTCCGCCGGTCACTGCGACCTTGCGCCGACGCGTCCGTGACACGGCGCGCCACTACATCGCGGTCCACGCGGGCCGGCTAGCGTATCCCTTCTATCGGACCCACCGTCCGGGTTCCGCGCTGATGGAAGGCATCGGCTGGGGCTGGAAGTATCTCGTGCGTGGTCTGCGCGAGCGCCAGGCGCGCGACGTGCTCAGCGACCTCCGCGGCAAGCCCTTCTTCCTCTTCCCACTGCAGCTTTCCGGCGACTATCAGATCCGGAGCCACTCGCCGTTCCCGGACATGCGGGCTGCGGCGGCCTATGTGATGGAGAGCTTCGCGCGCCATGCGCACGATGATGCTCATCTCCTGATCAAGGCGCATCCGTTCGATACGACCCTCACTCACTGGCGCGGCTTCATCGACCGGCGCGCCCGGCGTCTCGGCATCCGCGCCCGGTTCCACTTCGTCGACGGCGGCCCGCTCGATCAGCTTGCGGCAGAGACCGCGGGCATGGTCTGCGTGAACAGCACTTCGGCAACCCTGGCATTGGCTGCAGGCCGGCCGGTCTGCACTCTGGGTGAGGCCATCTACAACGTGCCGGGCCTGACGTTCGATCGTCATCTCGACGAGTTCTGGACCGATCCCACGCCGCCCGAGCCGGGGCTCTATGGCGCGTTCCGCCGGGTGCTCGTCGACCGCTGCCTGGTGCGCGGCGGCATCGCCAGCGAAACCGCGGTGAAGACGTTGATCACGTCTATGCTGGAGCGTCTGGGCTGCTAGCCTAGGTTCTCGAGCCATTTCTCCACGGTGGAGAAATGGGTCTCCCAATCCGGCGCCCGATAGCCCTTCATGCGCTCGCATTGCGCGCTTCGCTTCGCGCTGTCCGGCTGCGCGTAATCGAGGATGGCATCCTGCCATGCCCCCTCGTCCTGCGGTTCGAGATAGGTGGGGATCGAACCGCATAGTTCGCGGAACACCGGCAAGTCCGACGCAATTACCGGCACGCCGGCCGCCAGGGCCTCGATGAGCGGCAAGCCATAACCCTCGGCGAAGCTCGGGAAGAGCAAGGCTCGCGCAGACGCAAGATGTCGCGCAAGCTCCTGGTCGGAGCATCGTGCAAGCTCGACGACAGACTGCTGGAGCGCCTCATCATGATCGAGGCGCTCGAACACCTCGTCCGCTTCCCATCCTCGCTGGCCGATGATCAGCAGCCGGGGCGCATCATCCCCGAGTCTCTCGATCAAGCGGCGCCAGACGTTGAGTAGCAGGGTGTGGTTCTTCCGTCCTTCGATCGTCCCCACCGTCACGAACGTGGGCTGGCGGGGTGGCGGCTCGGCCGCGGCGGAGGGCAGGGGGTCGGTCCCAAGCCATGCGGCTACGGACGGAGGCATCGGCAGCCGCTCAGCAGCGGCAAAGCTCGCCAGCTCGTCAATGGTCGCCTGGCTGTTGCCGATGATTCCGGCCGCGGTCGTGAGAACAGTGAGCATCCGTTCGCGGTGGCGCGCATCCTCGCCGGCACGGGCAAATTGCGGGTGCGTGATCGGGATGATGTCGTGCGTGAGATAGATCGGGCGAACGCCGGCGGTCCGCGTCCATGCGCGGAAGCCCTCCGAGTTCAGCCCGGTATGGCCGACATTGAGATAGAGCCTGCCTCGGCCTCGGCCGCTGAAGCCCCCAAGGTGCCTCACGAAGCCGGTGACAAGCTTGCGCTTGAACTGCTCTCCAGGCGCCTCGAGCAGGGCGAACAGATCCTGCGAGGTGCGGCGATCGAGGATGCGTCTGAAGCGCTCGTGATGGACGACTGCTTGAGCCTGAGGTCCGAAGTGGCGCAAATAAGCGAGCGCCACCCGATCGATCCCGGTCGGCAAGCGTCCTTTCCACCGCCGCCAGATCAGGCGCGTCACGTCGAGCAGGAGGGGAGCGTCGTCGGGCAAGGGGTGAGGGTTGCTTTGAGGTCGTGTCCGATTTGGCCTTGCCCATCACAAGAAGTGCCCCGCAGGTCAACGTGGCCGTCCAGTGGGCGGAATGTTCCGTTACGGATGAATGGTTTAGAGGTTCGCTGGCGGCGCCTGACTAGCGTGCGGGCCGATGTCGTTCCCCAGATTCAGCTCTGTTCAACGCCCGCGTGAGCTCCGCCGTCGCGTCATCCTACCCGCCCGGCTGCGATCCGGCGCCCAGTGGAGCGACGCCTGCATTCTCAACATCTCATCGCGCGCCTGATGATCCAGTCGGGGCGCGCCGGCCCGGAAGGAAGCACCGTCGAAATCCGTCGTGGAGACCATGTGATCAGCGGCCGGATAGTCTGGCGAGAGGGAACGCGGGCCGGCCTTCAATGCGACGAGCGTCTGCCGGTCGAAGAGATCATGTCGCTGAGCCAATCGAGCACGCTACGACTGGTCGCCTGTGACGGCGCTCTCGTCGACCGCCGCAAGCAGCCTCGGCGTGCTCGCGCGGACGCCAGGCTTCGTGGACGAGCCATCGAATTCATCGGCATCGGCGCCATCGCCGTATCGCTCGCGCTCGGGATCTGGTCGACCGCTCAGGCAGCGTTCGCCAGCCCCATGGCCAAGGTGGAAGCCGCGCTCGGCGGTTAGTGCTGCGGGACGCTTTCGAGATATCGCGCCAGCTCTTCGCTACCGCCGATCTTCTCTCCGTCGATGAAGACCAGGGGCGTCGTCGAGAGCCCATGCTCCTGCTTGAACGCGTCGACCTGCTCGCGGCTCGTGAGCAGGCACTCCTCCGTCTGGAACCCCGCATCGTCGAGCATGCGCTTGGCGAGCAGCCCGAACGGGCATTCGTGCGTGGGGAGCTTCATACGGTACAGGGTGGCGGTACGCTCGGCCATTGAACTCACTTTCGTCTTTCAGGTCAGCGGCCAATGCGCCGACGGCTCGAAGGTTGCCTCACTCGCGGTGAACCGTTCTGCGCGCTATGCGACCTCCCGATGAACCCGCTCTACGAGCAAATGCAGACCAGCGTGTTCGAACGCATGTCGCTCGCTGCCACTCGCAATGGCGCCGTCAACCTAGGGCAGGGGTTCCCCGACTTCGGCTGGCCTGACGACATCATTGATGTGGCAGCTCGGGCGCTCAAGGAGGGCTCGAACCAATATGCTCCGTCGCGAGGCCTGCCTGCGTTGCGCGAGGCCGTTGCTGCGCACTATGGCCGGCACTTCGGGCAAGCGATGACGGCCGATCAGGTCTGTGTGACGAGCGGGGCGACCGAAGCACTCGGCGCCGCGATCCTGGCGACGATTGAACCCGGCGACGAAGTGATCATCTTCACCCCGGCGTACGACAGCTATGCGCCGATGATTCGCAGGGCCGGGGGCACTCCCGTCGAAGTCGCGCTTCGACCACCGGAATGGCGGATCGATCCGGGCGCGCTCGCGGCAGCGATCACCTCCAGTACGCGGGCGATCATGGTGAACAACCCGCACAATCCGACGGGCAAGTTGTTCAGCCGGCAAGAACTCGAAGCCATCGCGGCAGTAGCCGTGGATCACGACCTGATCGTGATCAGCGATGAGGTCTGGGAGCATGTCGTCCTCGACGACCGCGGGTTTACACCCATTGCCGCTCTGCCCGGGATGGCCGAGCGGACGATCAAGGTCGGTTCCGCAGGCAAGATTTTCTCGCTGACGGGTTGGAAGGTTGGATGGATGGTCGCTTCGCCGCGATGCGCCGGGGTCCTCGCCCGCGCTCATCAGTTCCTGACCTTCTCGACGGCGCCGAACCTTCAGGCGGCGGTCGGCTTCGGCCTCGACCAGGGCGACGAGTGGCTCCAGCCAATGCGCGCCCGCTTCCAGCGCTCACGCGACCGCCTGGCCGCCGGGCTGCGGGAGTGCGGCTACGTCGTACTCGACTCTGCGGCGACCTACTTCCTCTGCGTCGATCTTCAGGCTTCCGGCATTCGGGCGGATGACGAGGAATTTGCCAAAGGAGCCGTCGAACGTGCAGGCGTCGCCGTGATCCCGCTGTCCCCGTTCGCCGAGCGCGATCCGGTCCGGCACTTCGTCCGGCTCTGCTTCGGCAAGAAGGACGAGACGATCGACGCCGGTATCGCCGCGATGGCGAGAGCCAGGGAGCTATTTGCATGACCCCCGCTGACGAAGCGCGCCACATCCTCGAACTTGCCGGTATAAGTGCGGACGCCGGCAGGCTGGTGAGCACCTCGCCGATCGATGGGAAGCCGATCGGCCGCGTGACGACAGGCGATCCGGATCTCGCTGCCGAGCGGGCCGCAGCGGCCTTCCTCAAATGGCGCAAGGTTCCAGCACCGCAGCGCGGCGAATTCGTGCGCCTCCTCGGCAACTGGTTGCGCGAAGCGAAGCCGGTGCTCGCCAAGCTGGTCACCATCGAGTGCGGAAAAATCTACCAGGAAGCACTCGGCGAAGTGCAGGAGATGATCGACATCTGCGATTTCGCAGTCGGGCTCTCACGCCAGCTCTACGGCCTGACGATCGCCAGCGAGCGGCCGAGCCACCGAATGATGGAGCAATGGCACCCGCTCGGCCCGGTGCTGGTCATCAGTGCCTTCAACTTCCCCGTCGCCGTGTGGGCTTGGAACGCTGCGCTGGCGCTTGTCTGCGGCAATCCCGTGATCTGGAAGCCGAGCGAGAAGACGCCGCTCTCTGCAGAACTCGTGATGGCCATCGTGCGGCGCGCCGGCGATCGCTTCGGTGCCGTACCCGACGGTCTGGTCCAGCTGGTGCAGGGCGAACGGGCAGTGGGGGAGGCGCTTGTCGACGATCCTCGAATCGCTTTGGTGTCCGCCACTGGTTCGACGGCGATGGGTCGTGCAGTCGGACCGCGGGTGGCCCAGCGCTTCGGCCGGGTCCTGCTGGAGCTTGGCGGCAATAATGCCACCATCGTCGCCCCGAGCGCGGATCTCGAATTAGCCACACGCGCCATCCTCTTTTCCGCCGCCGGCACGGCCGGCCAGCGTTGCACCACGCTGCGCCGTCTCATCGTACACGAGAGTATCGCCGACGAGGTGGTCGGACGGATGCGCGAACTCTTCTCCCGAGTGAAGATCGGCGACCCGCGTGAGCCTGGCACGCTGATTGGACCGCTCATCGACGAGGCAGCCTTCAACGGCATGCAACAAGTACTCGGAGATGCCATCGAGCGTGTCGATGCCGTGCCCGGAGGCTTCTACGTCAGGCCGGCGATCGTCGAAGTGGCGGCACAGGAAGGAACGGTGCTCAGGGAAACCTTCGCGCCGATCCTCTATGTGCTTCGGTACCGCAACATCGAGGAAGCCATCGCGCTCAACAACGCGGTCCCTCAAGGGCTCTCGTCCTCGATCTTCACGACGGATCTTCGCGAGGCCGAGCTGTTCATGTCGGCAAACGGCTCGGACTGCGGCATCGCCAACGTCAACATCGGCCCGTCGGGAGCGGAGATCGGTGGTGCGTTCGGCGGCGAGAAGGAAACAGGAGGAGGGCGCGAGAGCGGCTCCGATAGCTGGCGGGCATATATGCGGCGGCAGACCAACACCGTAAACTACGGGACCGAGCTGCCGCTGGCGCAGGGCATTCGATTTGACGTTGCGCCCTGACGCGGCGATGGACTGCCGGCCTCTCAACAGCACGGAATTCTGATTTGTCCGGCAGCGTTAGCCTCGAAAACGGCGTCACCTTCGACAACGACCGGCCCTTCGTCCTGATCGGCGGCATGAATGTCATCGAGGACGAATCAACCGTCATGCGCGTCGCCGAGTCTTTCGTCGAAACCACGAGCGATCTCGGCATCCCGTACGTGTTCAAGGCGTCGTTCGACAAAGCGAACCGGTCCTCCATCAATTCGTTTCGGGGTCCCGGGCTAGACAAGGGGCTGGAGGTGCTCGCCGCCGTCAAGCAGGGCTTCGGTGTCCCGGTTCTCACCGACGTCCACGAGCCTTTCCAGGCCGCCCCAGTCGCAGAGGTCGCCGATATCCTTCA
>DASVXN010000292.1:0-8628 GCA_036392635.1 Sphingomicrobium sp.
AAGCCGTCACTTCCGACGCACCTTTCGCGCGCTGGATCATGAACGTGACCACCTGGTGGCCGTCCTGCTTGGCGATCGACCGCTGCTCGGAATTGCTGTCCTGCACCTGCCCGAGGTCGGCCAGCTTGACGAAGCGTCCTCCGGGAAGCGCGATCTGCATCTGCGACAAGCGGTACGCGTCGGGGGCGTTGCCGAGGACTCGAACCGACTGTTCCGATCCAGCGACCTCGGCCCGGCCGCCGGTGCCATTCATGTTGCTTGCGCGCAGCTGCTGGTTGACCTGCGCAGCTGTGATGCCCTGCGCCTCAAGCTGCGCCGGGTTGAGGATGACCCGGATCGTCCGCGAAACTCCGCCGATGCGCTGTACTGCGGCGATGCCCGGCAGACCGAGCAGGCGCTTCGCGACATCGTTGTCGATGTACCAGCTGAGCTGCTCCAGGGTCATGTCGGTGGTCTGGGCGCCGACATAGGAAATTGGCTCGTTCTCGGCGTCCACACGTGTGATTTGCGGCTCGAGGATCCCGTCCGGGAGCGTGCCGCGGATCTGCGCCATGGCGTTGCGGACGTCGTTCACCGCGCGGTCCGTGGGAGTGCCGAGCTTGAACTGCACGAAGGTCTGACTGTTGCCTTCGGTCACGCTGCTGCTCATCTCGTCGACGCCGTTGACGCTCCGGATCGCGCTTTCGACGCGTTGGGTGATCTGCGTCTCCATCTCGTTCGGCGCCGCGCCCGGCTGCACGACGTTGACGATCGCGGCCGGGAAATCGATGTCCGGCGCGTTGTTCACCTGCATCTGCGAGAAGGAGACGAGCCCGGCCAGCATGAAGCCGACGAACAGGACGATGGGGAAGACCGGGTTGCGGATGCACCAGGAGGAGATGTTCCGGAAGTTCATGCGTCGACTTCCTTTCGGGCGCAGATCACCACGCTTCGTGCTTGCGCCCGCAGGGAGCGCCGCTCACATGCCCAGGTGTATTACTCTAATAAGTCACCACGTCAAGCGCAGTTCGCCGAACGAGCGGACTGGGTCGACGCTCGTAACGTGTCGTCATGCCACTTCAGCCTTCTTGTTAACATGATTGGCTGCTAGGCGCGCCGTCATGCTGACAATCAACGGGCTTACGGTTCGCCTTGGCGGGCGGACGATCCTTGACCGCGCATCCGCTGCGATCCCGCCCGGTGCCCACATCGGCCTGATCGGCCGCAACGGCGCTGGCAAGTCCACTTTGATGAAGGCCATCATCGGCATGATCGACCACGACGAGGGCTCGATCGAGATGCCTCGCCGGACCAAGCTTGGTTATATCGCGCAAGAGGCGCCGAGCGGAACCGCCACTCCGTTCGAGACGGTGCTTGCGGCAGATGTCGAGCGTGCCCAGCTGATGGACGACGCCGAGACCTGCACCGAGCCGCATCGGCTTGGCGACATCCATGAGCGACTGCTCGCGATCGACGCCTACACGGCGCCGGCCCGCGCTGCCCGCATCCTTCTCGGGCTCGGGTTCGACGAGGTCATGCAGTCCCGGCCGCTCGACAGCTATTCGGGCGGCTGGAAGATGCGCGTGGCGCTCGCTGCGTTGCTGTTTTCAGGCCCCGACCTGCTGCTCCTCGACGAGCCGTCCAACCACCTCGACCTCGAAGCGACATTGTGGCTCGAGAACTTCCTCAAGAGCTATGCGGGGACGCTGATCGTCATCAGCCACGAGCGTGACCTGCTTAACAACGTGGTCGATACCATCCTCCACCTCGAGGGCGGCAAGATCACGCTCTACAGCGGCGGCTACGACAGCTTCGAGCGGCAGCGCGCCGAGCGAGCCGCTCAGATCGCTGCGGCGCAGGCTGCGCAGGACGCCCAGCGTGCGCGCTTGCAGGACTATATTGCCCGCAACAGTGCTCGGGCCTCCACGGCGAAGCAGGCCCAGTCTCGCGCCAAGATGCTCGCGAAGATGCAGCCGATCGCCGCTCTGGCCGACGATCCGACGCTGAGCTTCGACTTTCCGAGCCCGTCGCAGCTCAAGCCGCCGCTGATCACACTCGACATGGCAGCTGTCGGCTATGCCGAGACGCCGGTTCTGCGGCGACTGAACCTGCGGGTGGATCCGGACGATCGCATCGCGCTGCTGGGCCGCAACGGCAACGGCAAGACGACGCTCGCGCGTCTGCTCGCGGCGCAGCTCCTGCCGATGGAAGGCGAGGTGAGTGCGTCGGGCAAGATGCGCGTCGGCTATTTCACGCAGTACCAGGTCGAGGAGTTGCACGGTGACGAAACGCCGCTTCAGCACATGACCCGTGCGATGAAGGGCAGCACTCCCGGAGCCGTGCGGGCGCAGCTGGGGCGGTTCGGCTTCTCGGGTGACAAGGCCACCACCCTCGTCGGAAAGCTGTCGGGTGGTGAACGAGCCCGGCTGGCGCTGGCGCTAATCACCCGCGATGCCCCGCATCTGCTCATCCTCGACGAGCCGACGAACCACCTCGACGTCGACTCCCGCGAGGCTCTCGTGCAGGCACTCAACGGCTACGATGGCGCAGTGATCATCGTCAGCCACGATAGGCACATGATCGAGCTCACGGCGGACCGGCTGGTGCTCGTCGAGAACGGCGGCGCAGCCGAATATGCAGGCAGCGTCGACGATTACATCGACCTTGTTCTTGGGAACCGCACCTCTTCGTCGGATAAACCCAAGCAGCAACGCCACGACCGGAAGGCTGCGGCAAAGGCTCGCGACGATGCCCGGGCGCTCCGGAAGGCTGCCGCCGATGCGGAAGCGGCAAGTGCGAGGCTCGCCGCGCAGTGCTCGGCACTCGATCGAGCCCTAGCCGATCCTACGAATGCACCGGCGGAGCTCGCGAACATGTCGATGAGCGAGTTGAGCAGGCGTCGCGCACGTCTTGCCTCAGAGCTGGAAGCCGCCGAGGCGAAGTGGCTGGAAGCGAATGAACAGCTTGAGCGGATCGCTGCCTAGGGCGGCGGGCTCCTGATCTGGTTATTTCGACTTGGCGTCCCGCTCCGCTTCCAGACGCTCGATGTCCGCTTCGCCTTCCTGCGCCATCTGGCGCAAGACTTCCGCGGCCTGCTGGTCGTTGATCATTCCTGCGAGGTAGCGGCAGCGCTCCACCCGCGAGCGAATGTTGGCGATGATGTCGTCGTTCATGGTTGCCGCCCCACGCTGGATCGATGCGATCCGGAATGCAAACCAGATTAATGTTCTTGTCGGCGCTCGGTTTCAGCGCTGCGGGTAAAAATGCTGGCGCGCCCATCTGGAGGACGACAGTGGAACGGCGACCATTGCGGATGTCGCTGCGTGCCGCCAAAGCTCCCTCGCCTGTGTGTGGGAGTGAGAGTATGAAATTGCGGAACCGTTCCGGCCTGCTGATTGCAGCCGCTTGCATTGCTGGACTGGCTGTTCCGGCGGTTGCAGCGCCTGCGCCGGCTGCTGGTCCGTTCGCGAGCCCGAGCACATTGCCGTTCCAGGCGCCGCGCTTCGACCATGTGAAGGACAGCGACTTCCTGCCTGCGTTCGAGCAGGCGATGGCAGAGCAGTCGGCGGAGATGGCGCGCATCGCCGGCAATCCCGCGAAGCCGACCTTCGCCAACACGCTGGTGGCGATGGAGCGCTCCGGCCGGATGTTGCAGCGCGTCCAGGCTGTCTTCGGAGTGCTTGTCCAGACGGACTCCAACCCGGAGCGTCAGGCAATCCAGAAGGCGGTCGCGCCAAAGCTCGCTGCGCACAGCGATGCCATCTACCTCAACCCCAAGCTGTTCGCGCGGGTCCGCGACATCTACCAGCATCGTGACCAGCTGCACCTCGACGCAGAGCAGCGGCAGTTGGCGAAGGTCGCCTATCAGCGGTTCATCCGCGCCGGTGCGCAGCTTTCCGCGGGCGACCAGGCGAAGCTCCGAGCGATCAACACGCAGCTGTCGACCTTGCAAACGGCATTCGGACAGAAGCTCCTCGCGGCGACCAAGGCCGGGGGGCTGGTCGTCGACAGTCCGGCGGCGCTCGCGGGCCTCAGCGACGGCGAGATCGCAGCTGCGGCCCAGGCGGCGAAGGCGCGAGGCCTTGAAGGCAAGTGGGTGATCCCTCTCCAGAACACGACCCAGCAGCCGGCGCTCCAGTCCCTCGCCGATCGCGGGACGCGGCAGCGGCTCTTCGAACAGAGCTGGACCCGCACCACGAAGGGCGACGCCAACGATACGCGTGAGATCTTCCCGGAGATCGCTCAGCTGCGTGCGCAGAAGGCGGCTCTGCTGGGCTTCGACAATTGGGCGGCGTTCAATCTCGCCGACCAGATGGCGGAGACGCCGGCGGCCGCCGAAGGCTTCATGACGAAGCTGGTGGCGCCGACGGCGGCGGCCGAGCGGCGCGAAGCGGCCTCGATCGACCAGATGATCAAGGCCGGCGGAGAGAATTTCACCGTCCAGCCTTGGGACTGGCAGCGCTACGCCGAGCGCGTGCGCAAGGCGCGATACGATCTCGATGAGAACGAGGTAAAACCCTATTTCGAGCTGAACACGGTGCTCGAGAAGGGCGTCTTCTACGCCGCCACCCAGCTCTACGGCATCACGTTCAAGGAGCGGAAGGACCTTCCGGTCTGGCGGCCCGAGGTCCGCGTGTTTGAAGTGTTCGACGCCAACGGCAAGCACCTTGCGCTCTTCTACTGCGATTATTTCAAGCGGGACACCAAGCGAGGCGGCGCTTGGGCGAGCGCCTTCGTTCCCCAGTCGAAGCTGCTCGGGACGTCGCCGGTCATCTACAATGTCGCGAACCTGCCCCAGCCGGCCCCTGGTCAGCCCGCGCTGATCAGCTTCGACAATGTGACCACGATGTTCCACGAGTTCGGCCATGCCCTGCACGGCATGTTCCAGAACATCAGCTATCCGTCGCTTGGGGCAGGAGCGCGGGACTTCGTCGAGTTCCCGTCGCAGTTCAACGAGCATTGGGCGCTCGATCCCAAGGTGCTCGCCAACTATGCGGTACATTACAAGACAGGCGCGGCCATGCCGCAGCCGCTGGTCGACAAGATCCGCAGGGCGGCGACTTTCAACCAGGGTTATGACCTCGGTGAGCTGATCGCGGCTGCACAGCTCGACATGCGCTGGCATTCGCTTCCGGCAAGTGCGCCGCGGCAGAACGCCGATCAGTTCGAAGCCTCCGCGCTGAACGGCATGGGGCTCGACGTGCAGCACGTGCCGCCGCGTTATCGATCAAGCTACTTTGAGCACATCTGGTCGGGCGGATATGCGGCGGGTTATTATGGCTATCTGTGGACGCAGATGCTGGAGGCCGATGCGTTCGACTGGTTCAAGGCTCATGGCGGCCTCAGCCGCGCGAACGGCGACCGGTTCCGCAATCTCGTGCTCTCGCGCGGCCACTCGCAGGACTACAGCACGATGTTCCGCAACTTCTACGGCAAGGACCCGGACATCGGCCCAATGCTCGAGGGCAAGGGCTTCACGCCGACGGCGCCGGGCGAGTAGCTTAGCCGCCGTTCGCCAGGGGGACGTGATAGGAGTCGAGCAGGCGGCGGATGTCGCCTGAACGGCGCACCAGTATCTTGTCGATCTGCTTGAGCAGCTTCTGGTTGTTCTTCTGGACCCCGACGGACACGTCGAACTGCATCGGCCACTGCTGGTCGGCGAACCAGGGCGTGACCGGCTCGAGCCTCAGCGGCACGGTCGACCTGGAGGCGAAATAGCCGGCGAGGGGACCCCAGACGAGCGCTACGTCGACGTCGCCCCGCTCGACAGCGCGCATGACTTCGGCGGGCGGGTTCGGCTCGCGATAATCGCCGTAGAGCATGTAGCCGCGGACGTTCGCGATGACGCCGCGCATGGCGAGCGCGTGAGCGGGCGGCGTGTTGCTGGCGTCGTTGCCAACCATCTGCACGCCGATCTTGAGTGTCTTCAGGCGAGGGTCGTCGAGCGTCAGACCGCTCAGTTTTGCGGCCTGCCGGCTGACGAACATGTAGCTCGAGCGGTAATAGGGGCGGCTGGTCGCCACCATTTCCACGTTGCTCGCTATCCCCGGCCAGAAGTCGCAGGACTGCTCGTTCAAGGTGTTGCGGACATAACCGCGCCGCTGGGCCCACCAGACGTACTTGAGCTCGGCATGGAGATCACCCGCGATCAGACGCGCCAGCTTGTTCTCGAAACCTTGCTCGGCACGGTTCGAGAAGGGCATGTTGTTGGGATCGGCGCAGGCGGTCAGCGTGCGGTGAGGCACCAGGCTGCATGAGCCCAGCAGCAGGGCGGCCGCGGGAGCCAGTAATCCCGCCGCCCTCATCGGGGTGCCGCCACGGCTCCCCACGGGCGGCCACCAAGCTCGACCGTGGACATGACCTTGTTGCGCGTGAGATCGACGATCGTCAGCGTTCCACCGAGGCCGCTTGCAGCATAGAGCCGCGTCTCATCGGGCGAGAGGCCGATGCCCCAGCACCGCTCGCCGGTGGGCCACCAGCGCACCACCTTGCCGCTCGCGGGATCGAGCTCCGCAACGCGGTTCGACCGCCCCATGGCGACGAATACCCGGCTCTCATCCTTTGTCGCCCGCATCTCCACGGCCTGGACCGGCTGGTCGATGTCGAAGGATTCCGTAAGGTCGATGGTTCTGGTGACGTGGCGCGTGGCAGCGTCGAAGACGGTGATCGTCCCGCGCTGCTCGGATGAGACCCAGACCGTCTTTCCGCCGCCGAGGAAGAGCACGAACCTCGGGCGCGTCCCGACGGCGACGCTGCCGAGCAGTTCGCCGGTTCGCGTGTCGATGAAGTGGGCGAGGTTTGCCGTCTCCGAGGTAGCGACCACCAGCTTGCCGTCGGGGCTGACGCCCAAGCCCTCCGGTTCCGGCCCGACCCTCACCTCCTTCGTGATCCGACCGGCCTTGAGGTCGAGAAAGGAGACCGCGCTATGGTCCTCGTTGGCGATGTAGGCGGTTCCGCCATCGGGGCTGATCTCGAAGCGCTCGGGGTCGGTCCCGGAGTTGTAGAGGCGCAAGAGCTTGCGGCTGCGGACATCCCAGGCTTCGATTCGGTTCGCGTTGGACGCGGCGACGTAGAAGATGCGCTTGTCGGGCGAAAAGGCCATCCCGCGCGGCCGGGGACCCGTGGCGAGTTCGCCCTCGATCTTGCCCGTCGCGCCGTCGAGCATGGTGACGTGGCCGGCCTCATTGGACACGAAGACGATGTCGTTCGACGGCATCGAACGCTGCGAGCAACATGACAGGCCGATCAGGACGGTAACGGCGAACGCGCGCTTCATGGCGGCGCGAAGCTTCAATTACAGGCGCAGGTCAAGTCGCAAGGTGGTGGAGTCAGCGCTGGTCGTTCGCCGCGGATCCCATCACCTGCAGCATCTTCGAATAGAGCTCGGCCATCTCTTCGTGAACGCGGCGCGTATGCGCCGACGGCGCGGCCTCCGCAGCCGCGCGTTCCTGTCGCATGCGCCGCTCATAATAGCTGGCGTCTTCAGCCATCCCTTTGCCCCCGTGCCCCCGATGACGCCCGCAATGTAACCTCGGATAGGCTTGTCGAACAATAACTTACCGCAGGCTAACCAGGGCGGCCTACCCCTCCGGAAGGAGAGGGAGGCTCGCGCACTCTTGGGCACCGCTCGCGAGCCTCTGCGCGAGATTACCGCATCACGGATGAGAATGCATTCACCTGCGTAACGAAAAAGGCCTCCCGGTCGCCCGGGAGGCCTTGATCATTCGCCTTGTAGCGAGGTGAGCTTAGTCGTCGTTGCCGGTCAGGAAGGCTGGGGCGAACTCGGGCTCGGGCCCATTGTCGCCGCCGCCTTCGCCGCCCTCGCGACGGGGACCACGATCGCCACGGCCCTCGCCGCGCGGGCCACGGTCGCCGCGGTCCCGGCGCGGGCCGCGATCGTCACGGCCGCCGCGATCACGATCGCCGCCGCGTCCGCCGCTCCGGTGACGGTCGCCACGGCCTTCGCCGCGCGGACCGCGATCACCACGGTCGCCACCCTCACGCGGCTCGCGCGGGGGACGGCTGTCGGGCAGCTCTTCGCCGGTCTCCTGGTCGACGAGGCGCATCGACAGGCGGACCTTGCCGCGCTGGTCGACTTCGAGCAGCTTGACCTTGACCTCCTGGCCTTCGCTCAGGACGTCGCGGACGTTCTCGACCCGCTCGTTCTTGATCTCGGAGACGTGAACCAGGCCGTCCTTGCCGGGCATGAAGGTCACGAACGCGCCGAAGTCGACGATGCTCGCCACCTTGCCGGTGTAGATGGTGCCAACTTCCGGCTCCGCGACGATGCCGCGGATCCAGTTGCGGGCCGCCTCGATCTGGCTGAGGTCCGACGAGCTGATCTTGATGACGCCCTCGTCGTCGATGTCGACCTTGGCGCCGGTCTGCGCGACGATCTCGCGAATGACCTTGCCGCCGGTGCCGATCACTTCGCGGATCTTGTCCTTCGGGATCGACATGGTCTCGATCCGCGGGGCGTGGGCCGACAGCTCTTCACGGGTGTGATCGAGCGCCTTGGCCATCTCGCCGAGGATGTGCGCGCGGCCGTCCTTCGCCTGGGCGAGGGCAGTGCGCATGATCTCCTCGGTGATGCCGCGAACCTTGATGTCCATCTGCATCGTCGTGATGCCGCTGCTCGTGCCGGCAACC
>DASVXN010000293.1:0-2262 GCA_036392635.1 Sphingomicrobium sp.
TGCTGCGGACCATCTCGATCGTTGCCGACAATCTGAAATGGTCGGCGGGCAGCTTCGGCCAGCAGCTGCTGATCGAGATTGGCGCCGGCATCACCTTCGCTCTCGCGGTGCTGGTGCTGCAGTTCGGGCTGCTGGTCGCGCTCGTCCGCTACAGGCTCTACGATGCCGAGTTCGTCATCAGCAAATCGGCCAATGTCGCGCTGATCACCTTGGGGGTTGCCGCGGTGTTCGCCGGCACCGCGGACGGGCTCAAGCAGATCGTTTACAATTACTACGGGAACACCGGGAGCGAGGGTCCGATCATCTTCGCCGCGGCTCTGTCGACCGTGCTGGTCAATCCCATCCAGGAGCGGGTGACGAGGTGGTCGGAGAGGCGCTTCCAGCGCAACCTCTTCCTTCTGCGAGAAGACCTGCCCGAGGTCATTCGGGACATGCGCGAGACCGGATCACTCGGCGAAATGCTCGATGAGATCCTCTTGCGCGTCGACCGCGGTGTCCGCGCGGTGCGCAGCGCGATGCTGGTCAACGGCTGCCCGCTTCGGGCGCGCGGATTGACCATCGAGGAGGTCGACGCGTGGCGGACAACGAAGGCGGCGCAGGACTACAAGCGGGACAGGTGCGAGCCAAAGGATCGTACCTTCCCGATCCGCATTCCGCTCGTGCCGAGCTCCGACGATGAAGAGCCGCTTGGATACCTGCTTGTTGGCCCGCGTCCTGACGGTTCGATCCCGAGCCATGACGAGCAGAAGGCGCTCAGGGAGGTTTCGGAATCGATTGCTCGCGCCATCCGGACGGTCATCAAGCGCGAAGCGCGTGAGCAGCAGGTCGCCGAGCTGATCGCAGCGAATTCGGCGCGTATCGAACAGCTTGAGGCGCTGGTCGCGTCGACGACCGTCCCACGCCGGCAGCGTCCGCGCACCGCCTAAGCTGTTGAACTTTGGTTAATTGACCTCGTCCGCGTCGAGGCATAATTCGTCGCCAAAGCGACACTGATGTCCGACTCGGCCGCTCCCAAGGGAGAGAGGCGCAACGATCTTCGACGAAATCCGAACGAGGAGTGGGAAGATGCGGAAGCTTATGCTGTGGGGCGCAGCAGCTGTGATCGCCGGTGGATCGACGGCCAGTCTCGCCAATGTCGTTGTCGTGAAGTCGCTCGGACCCTCGGCCAAGTCTTACCCGCCGGGCAAGACGCTTCCGGAGACCGCCAGGATCAGCCTCCAGGGCGGCGACGTGGTGACCGTCATCGGCCCGAGCAGCGCGCAGACCCTGCGCGGGCCCGGCAACTTCGATGCCAAGCAGGTCGCCCTGTCGGCGGCCGCAAGCCAGCGCGGGCGCTTCGGGTCGCTGCGCGCCGCCGAGGTCGCGCACAATCCCGGCATCTGGGACATCGATGCGAGCGGCGGCGGCAAAGTGTGCGTCGCCGATGCTTCCAGGCTTCAGCTGTGGCGGCCGGACAGTGAGGGGCCGATCAGCGTCCAGATCCGCGCAGAGGATGGTCAGGCGCAGACCTTGAGCTGGGCTGCCGGCAAGGCGCTCGCTGCCTGGCCAAGCGCGCTGCCGCTGAAGAACGGCGCGTCCTATTCGCTCGAGTGGCCGGACGGCGGCGACACGAGCAAGCTGCAGGTCGTCAGCATCCCGTCGGCACCGAGCGACCTCGTGAGTGCTGCGCAGGTGCTGCTCCAGAACGGCTGCCAGCGGCAGCTCGACCTGCTGGTCGAGAGCGCGAGCAAGGTCTCGAACTAGCTAGCCGATCACCTGCGCCGTCCTGAGGCGCTCGATCTCGCCCGAACTCAGGCCCAGTCCATCGAGCAATTCGCGCGTGTGCTCTCCGAGTGCGGGCGGTGGCAGTTCCGCATCCGCACGCGCGCCGTCAAAGCGCAAGGGTGACCCGACCTGCGGCACGCCGGCGATGGTGCGGACCATCTGGCGGTGTTGCGCCTGCACGTCCGACAAGGCCTGGCTGATGCGGTTGATGGGACCTGCGGGAATGCCTGCGACCTCCAGTTGCTGAAGCCACTGCGCTGCAGGCTTCTGCGCGATCGCATCGCTAACGATCGCGACAAGCTGATCGCGATTGGCCACGCGCGCCCCGTTCGACGCGAAGCGCTGGTCAGTCGTCCACTCTGGATGCCCGCAGATCTCGGCAAGACGCCCGAACTGACCGTCGTTGCCGACGGCGACGATGATCTGCTGGTCGGCGGCATCGAACACTTGATACGGCACAATGTTCGGGTGCGAATTGCCCTGTCGGCCAGGATCCTT
>DASVXN010000294.1:0-1507 GCA_036392635.1 Sphingomicrobium sp.
AACAGGCCGACATTGTCCGTCGCGGCGGACATCGCCTTCACCCGCTCCGACGTGTCCTCGTCGAGCGCACCATGCTGCTTCTCGGCCGCTGCGACCGCCATTGGTGCAACCAGCGGACGAACGGTTTGCGCCTGGCCGGCCACGGACGTGAGTCCCAGCGCCGAGATGATCTGCCGGAAGCCGAGGTAGAGCAGCAAGACTCGCCCCGTGGTTGCTCCGCGCATGCTCGCAATCAGCGCCCGCGCCCGCTGCTGCAGTCCGTAGCGCTCCAGCAGACCGATGACCGGCAGAACGATGTAGATGATGGTGACGTACCGGTTTTCGTTGAACCCGTGGCCCAGCGTCGCCAGCACCTTCATGAAGGGCATATGGCCGAGCAGCCCGGTCGCGATCGCAGCAACGGCGACCACAAGCAACGGATTGAACCTGAGCGCGAAACCAATGACGACGAGCGCGATGCCGAGGAGCGGCCAAAAGTCGATCACTCGCCGTCTCTCCCGAAACCAGCGCCGCCGGGAGTCTCGATCACGAAGCGATCGCCCGGCTGCACGTCCGCATGAGCGGTAGCGCTCAGCATCTCCACGCTGCCGTCAGTGCGTTCGACCCAGTTACGCCCGGCCTGCGCGTCGGCGCCTCCTGCAAGACCGCGCGGCGGAATGCGCCGGCGGTTGGCAAGGATGTTTGCGCGCATCGGCTCCAGGAAGGTAACTTCCCGCACGACTCCATCGCCGCCGCGGTGGGCGCCCTCCCCGCCCGAGCCCCGGCGGATGGCGAACCGGTCAAGCCGAACGGGTAGACGCGTTTCCAGGATCTCCGGGTCGGTGAGCCGGCTGTTCGTCATATGCGTCTGGACCGCGCTCGTCCCATCGTGGCCGGGACCGGCGCCCGATCCGCCGGCGATCGTCTCGTAATATTGGTGACGGTCGTTGCCGAACGTGAAGTTGTTCATCGTGCCCTGAGACGGGGCCAGTCGGCCCGTCGCCGCGAACAGTGCATCGGTCACCACCTGGCTGGTCTCGACGTTACCGGCGACCACGGCTGCAGGATAGTTCGGGTTGAGCATGGACCCTTCCGGCACCACCAGGTCGATCGGTCGGAGGCATCCGTCGTTCATCGGAATGGCATCATCGATGAGCGTGCGCACCACGTAAAGCGATGCCGCGCGCACGATCGAGTAGGGCGCGTTGAAGTTGTCCGGCAGCTGCCCGCTGGTCCCGCTGAAGTCGAACGTCGCTGAGCGGCTTGCCTTGTCAATGCTGATGCGCACCCGGACATGCGCGCCATTGTCCATCTCATAGTCGAACTCGCCGTCGTCCAGTCGGCCGAGCAATCGCCGGACCGACTCCTCCGCGTTGGCGAGCACGTGGCGCATGTACGCAGCGACGACCGCCCGTCCGTAATCGCGCGCGGTTGCGACAAGCACTTCCCCGCCGCGCACGCACGCTGCGAGCTGAGCCTTCAGGTCGGAGATGTTGCGATCGGGGTTGCGCGCCGGCCATCGGCCTGA
>DASVXN010000295.1:0-4643 GCA_036392635.1 Sphingomicrobium sp.
GACGTCTTCTCCGACGCGATTCACGCCTTCGAACGATTGGGGCTGAAGCATCGCGTACTGGTTATCGGCGAAGGACCCGCTCGGCCCTGGTTCGAGCAACAGCTGCCGCAGGCCATCTTCCTCGGTCAGCAGACCGGTGAGGACCTTTCGCGGGCGCTGTGCAGCGCCGACGTTTTCCTGAACCCGTCGACCACGGAAACCTTCGGGAACGTGACCCTGGAGGCAATGGCCTGCGCGTTGCCGGTGATCGCAGCGGAGGCGAGCGGGACGACCAGCCTTGTTCGGGCAGGCGTGACTGGAACCCTGGTCGACGGAAGCGAGCCGGACGAGTTTGCCGCCGCCCTTGCCGACTACGCCCGCGATCCGGACCTGCGTCGTCGGCACGGCGAGGCCGGGCTTGCGATTGCGAAAACGATGGACTGGGACTCGATCAATTCGGTCGTGACCCGCGCCTACAAGCACGCCATCGTCAAGCGCGAGCGCCTGGCGCGGATCACCGGTCGCTGAGCCTTACTTCAGCCGTTCGATCTTCTGCGCCAGCTCGTCGATCAGCGCGGCAATTTCGAACTTCGTCTCTTCGGTGATCTCCCCGTGAGCGGCGCGATGCTTGATCGCGACGCCGAGGTTGCGCACCGCCCGCCAGATCGGTGAGCCGCCCTCCGGGTGGTGCGAGGGACTAAGCGTCTTCAAGCGGGCGACGAGTTCCTCCGCCTCCTCATCATTCTCCTCGAGATGAGCGCGACCGGCGTCGGTGATCTGATACGGCTTGCGTGCCCCCTCGCCGGGCGACTGCTCGATCAAACCCATCTCTTCGAGCAAGGTGAGCGTGGGATAAACGACGCCCGGACTCGGCGCATAGCGACCGCCGGTCAGTTCCTCGATCGCTCGGATCAGGTCGTAGCCATGCCGCGGCTCGTCGGCGATCAACTTGAGCAGCACCAGCCGAAGCTCCCCGCCCTCGAACATGCGCCCTCGGCGGCCCCGGCCTGAACCTTCGCTACCCATTTCGAAATCGAATGGGCCCCAGCTGCCACGCCAGCCGCCGCGGCCGCGCATCGCGAGCAGCCCGTCGGGGATGTTGATCTCGATCCTGCCGTGCCGGCCGCATCCATGCCGATATCGCATCTTGGTGTCTCCTTTCGATGCATCTAAGATATATCTTGATAGGTCGGACGGCAAGTCGACCGTGCAAAATTCTCTACGGCTCCTATTCTGCGCGGCGATGGCCGACCTCTTCGCCGATCAGGATCTCTCGACACGTCAGCCGGATGCAGTTGCGCCGAACGCGCCCCTTGCCGACCGGCTGCGGCCCAAGTCGCTCGACGAGGTCGTCGGACAGGAGCATCTGACCGGGCCGGATGGCGCCATCGGCCGGATGGTTGCGGCAGGGCGCCTGGCTTCCATGATCCTGTGGGGACCCCCGGGGACCGGAAAGACGAGCATCGCGCGCCTGCTCGCGGACGCGGTGGGCCTCAGGTTCGTTGCAATCTCGGCCGTCTTCTCCGGGGTTGCGGACCTCAAGAAGATCTTCGCCGAGGCGCAGACTGCCGCGCGAGCCGGCCAGCAGACGCTCCTGTTCGTGGACGAGATCCACCGGTTCAATCGCACCCAGCAGGACGGCTTCCTCCCGTATGTCGAGGACGGCACCGTCACCCTGGTGGGGGCGACGACCGAGAACCCCAGCTTCGAGATCAACGCCGCCCTCCTGTCCCGCTGCCAGGTGCTGATCCTGCGGCGGCTCGATCATGATGCGCTTGAGGAGCTGGTCCGCCGCGCCGAGCAGCTGGAACAACGCGGCCTGCCCCTGACGGCAGATGCGCGCGAGGCGTTGATCGCCAGCGCCGACGGAGACGGCCGCTTCCTGCTCAACCAGGTCGCGACCCTTTTCTCGGTCGGGCTCGAGGAACCCCTCGGGCCGGCCGAGTTGAGCGAGCTGCTCCACCGGCGCGTGCCAGTCTACGACAAGGACCGGGAGGGGCACTACAATCTCATTTCCGCCCTCCACAAGACGATCCGCGGCTCGGACCCGCAGGCAGCACTCTACTATCTGGCCCGCATGCTCGTCGCCGGCGAGGAGCCGCTCTACGTCCTGCGCCGGCTGACCCGCGCGGCAGTCGAGGACATCGGCCTCGCCGACCCGAATGCCTTAGTCCAGTGCCTGGCCGCGAAGGAAATGTACGACTTCCTCGGCTCACCGGAGGGCGAGATCGGCATCGTCCAGGCCTGCCTCTACCTGGCGACGGCGCCGAAATCGAACGCCACCTACACGGCGCAGAAAACGGCTTGGCGAAGCGCCAAGGAGACCGGCTCGCTGATGCCGCCAATGCACATTCTCAATGCGCCGACCAAGCTCATGAAGAACGTCGGCTACGGGAAGGGCTATGCCTACGATCATGATGCGGACGAGGCATTTTCCGGCCAGAACTATTGGCCCGAAGAGATGACCCCGCAGGCCTTGTACCAGCCGAGCGATCGCGGTTTTGAGGCGCGCGTGAAGGAGCGGCTGGACTATTGGAACGAGCGGCGCAAACAGCTGCAACAAACGAGCGAAGACGCGGGTTAAACGCGCGATAACAGGAGGGAACAGCCGTCATGTACGATCAGAGCGCCTATTGGCAGGCCCAGCTGATGAACTGGGGCCCCAAGATTCTCATCGCCATCCTGATCCTGGTCGCGACCTGGATCGTGGCGCGAGCCGTGAAGTGGGTGATCCAGAAGGCGATCGATCGCACCCCTGCCCTGCGCAAGCATATGACCGGCGGGCCCGACGAGACGGTCGGCCACCAGCTCGGCACCATCGCCAAGCTGATCATCTGGCTGGTCGGCATCATGGCCGCGCTCCAGTTCCTCGGCCTCGGCCAGATCCTCGCGCCAATCAACGAGCTGGTGACGGATATCTTCGCCTTCCTGCCCCACCTCATCGCGGCGGGCCTGATCTTCTTCGTCGGCCTGGTGGTTGCGCGCATCGTCAGGCGCCTTGTCGAGACCGTGCTGGTCGCCGCCAACGTCGACGGGCTGCTCGCGCGGGTCGGCATCGGCTCGACCGAGGGAACCGTCCGGACCGACCCGAACGCCGTGCCGCCGGGTGCCGCGCCCGCCGCGACCCGGGCCAGCATCGCGCGTGCGGCAGGGATCCTGGTCTATGCGCTGATCATCATCCCAGTCGCGATCGCGGCGCTCCAGGCGCTCGAAATCAGCTCGATCGCGGGCCCCGCGACGGCAATGCTCAACCAGATCCTGGCAGCCATCCCGCGCGTTCTCGCCGCGGCGCTGTGGATCGGCATCGCCTTCGTGGCCGCGCGTTTCCTCAAGACGATTATCGAGGCGATCCTTCCGCCGACGGGGTTCGACGATGCGATCCGCTCGACCGGCGTGCTTCCGGCATCGGCTTTCCCGTCGCGCATCGTCGCCAACATCGCGATGGTTGCGATCATCCTCGCCGCATCGATCGAGGCGGCGAAGCAGCTTGGCGGCGGCACGATCGCAATCTTCCTCGCCCAGGTGACCGAGCTTGGCGGCAAGGTGATCTTCGGGACGCTGATCATCGTCGTCGGCGTCTTCCTCGCGCGCATCGTCGCCAATTTGGTCGGCAGTGGCACCGGCGAAGGCGGGTTCGCCCAGACGCTGGTCCGCTACGCGATCATCGCCCTGTTCACGGCGATCGGCCTCACCTTCATGGGCCTTGCCGACCAGATTGTGATGATGGCGTTCGGCCTGATCCTCGGTTCGGCCGCGGTCGCTACCGCCCTCGCCTTCGGGCTCGGCGGGCGCGATGCCGCGGCCCGGGTGACCGAGCGCTGGCTCGACCACGCATCGCCGCCGGCACCGCCGCCGCCGCCGCGGCGCCTGCGCGGAACGCCGCCATCGAATGACGGGCAGCCGCCGCTCGTTTGATGACGTGGGAGGAGGCCGTGGCGTTCGCGCTGACGCTTCCCGGAACCGCCTTGGGTAACAGCTACGGCAAGCCCGCGGTGAAGGTTGCAGCGAACGATCGCGCCTTCCTCTTCCCCAGCCATGAATCGGACACCTCCTTCGGCATCGCGATGGATCTCGACACCATCGAGATGCTGAAGGAGACCGGCCCAGAGACCTTCTGGCAGACGCCCCATTATGTCGGCTGGGAAGCCGTGCTCGTCCGCTACGCTAGCGAGGACGACGAGCGGGTTCGCGAGCAGATCGAACGGGCGCGCGACTGGGTCGCCGGTAAGCCGAAGGCCCGGCAGCGCAAGCGCAAGTGAGGCGTTTCGCACGCTACGTCGCCATCGACTGGTCCGGCGCCAAGGGCAGGCGGCACAAGGGGATCGCCATCGCCGAGGCACGCGGCGAGGCCGCTCCCCGGCTAGTCCGGCCAGGGCACGTCTGGTCGCGCGAGGAGGTGCTCCGGTGGCTGATCCGCGAGGCCGCGAAGGAGCCCACCCTCTTCGGATTCGACTTCAGCTTCGCGCCGCCGCTGATCGAGCGCGGCGAATATCTCGTCGGGGAGCCCGATGTCCCCAATACGGCCCGCGAGTTCTGGGCCTACGTGGATTCGAAGTGCGAGGACGAGGACCTCGGCGCCGCCAGCTTCCTCGAGATCGCGCACCGGCCCCACTTCTATTTCGGGATCGCCGACGGCGTGAAAGCCGACTTCGTCCGCTTCCGGC
>DASVXN010000296.1:0-1947 GCA_036392635.1 Sphingomicrobium sp.
TCTCGTCGACTTCGTCCTCGGCTGGCACCTCGAACTCGTTAAGACGATCGACGATCTCGGCCTGCTGCTCGTGAACCGGTGACTGGACAGGCGTCAGTCCGATCGGGTGAGCGCGCGGATGCTCGGCGACATCGTCGCCGAAGGCATCGTGGGTCGAGTCGCGATCGAGGGCTGCAGGCTTGGGCGCTTCGAAGCCCATGTCGTTCCAGCCGAGATCCTCAAGGCCGGCGCCGACCTGGCCGAAGCCCTGCGGACGCATGGCGGGGCGCGCCGCGCCCTTGCGGGCGAGGAGACCGGAGGAGAGTGAGGCGAAGGGCTTGGCTTCCATGGCCACCATGCCCCCTTACTGACCCACGACGCGGCGGCCGAAGCCGCCGACGGGACGCGGACTGGCCGCCGAGATGCCCGGGGCAGCGCCCGGCGCGGCAAAGACGGTACGGCGGAAATTCTTCTCGAGGCGGTCGGAGATATACTCCCACAGCTCGACGACTTCCTTGGCCGAACGGCCGTTCGGATCGATTTCCATCACCGTGCGCCCGTCGATCATCGATGCGGCGAAGTCGGTGCGGTGGTGAAGAGTGACCGGAGCGACCGTGCCGTGCTGCGACAGCGCGACGGCTGCTTCGTAGGTGATCTTGGCCTTGGGCGTCGCTGCGTTGACGACGAAGATCAGCGGCTTGCCGGCGCGATCGCAAAGATCGACGGTGGCGCCAACCGCGCGAAGGTCGTGCGGGCTCGGACGGGTCGGGATCACGATGAGCTCGGCGACGGCGATGACGCTCTGGATTGCCATGGTGATCGCCGGCGGCGTGTCGATCACCGCAAGGCGGAAGCCCTGCTGGCGAAGAACCTCGAGGTCCGATGCGAGGCGCGCAACGGTCGTCTGAGCGAACGCCGGCATGTCGGCCTCGCGCTCGTTCCACCAATCGGCAAGGCTGCCCTGCGGGTCGATGTCGATCAGGCAGACCGGGCCAGCCCCGGAGAGCTGTGCCTGCACCGCAAGATGACCGGACAGGGTCGTCTTACCGGACCCGCCCTTCTGCGATGCCATTGCCAGGACGCGCATGCTTTTCCCCTCGCCTCAAGACGTCAATTCGAGAGGCGGAGTGGCACCAGAGGCTCTAAAATCTGGTTAACACGTCTACGACTCTGTTGCGGTTTCTCTTGTGTCGGCTACTAAGCACTGGGGGTACGTTAACGCATGAGTCCCAAGCACTTAGTCGTTGCTATTACGGCTGCGCTGATCAGCGCTCCGCTGCCTGCACAATCGGTCAAAGCCGGCATCGATGCCTGGCAGAAGGCGGATTATGCCGCCGCCGTCGCCATCTGGCGGCCGCTTGCGGATCGTGGCGACGCCGACGCTGAGTTCAACCTTGGGCAGGCCTATCGCCTCGGGCGCGGCGTACCGCTCAACCTTGCGATGGCGAAGAACTGGTTCACGAAGGCGGCCGGGAGCGGTCACCTCGATGGCCAGACGACGCTGGGCCTGCTGCTGTTCCAGAATGGCGATCAGCCTGAAGGCTTGAAGTGGCTCCGCCGCGCCGCCGATCAGGACGAACCACGGGCGTTACTCGTCTACGGAACCGCGCTTTACAATGGCGACGGCGTGAACCAGGACCGACTGCTCGGTTACGCGTTCATCAGCCGGGCGGCTGCGCAGGGGCTCGCGGCCGCGAAGGACACGCTGGGCCAGCTCGATGAACTCATGTCCGACGGTGACCGGCAGAAGGCGCTGGTCCTCGCGAAAGCCCGATCGAGAAGCTCACCCGCTCTGGCCGCGCGGGCGCCCGAAGCCAGGTTTCAGCCCGCCGATAAACCGAAGCCCACGCGCGCAGCGGAGGTGAAGTCCCTCAACCGCAAGCAAGCAGTTCCGAGACCAAGTCCGGCTGTGGCCGCATCTCTCCCATCGCCTGCCCGAGGCGATTGGCGGATCCAGCTAGGCGCGTT
>DASVXN010000297.1:0-2636 GCA_036392635.1 Sphingomicrobium sp.
CAGCTGCCTGGAAGGCAGGCCGAACAGGTGGTGAGCCTCGATCAGCTCCAGCCCCTTGTTCATCAGAGTGGCGGAATCGACGGATATTTTCGCGCCCATCGACCAGTTCGGATGAGCGACCGCCTGAGCGGGCGTCGCTGACCGGATCGTTTCGGGGGATGCCGTGCGGAACGGACCGCCACTGGCTGTCAGGATGATCCTTGAGACATCCTGCGGGCGACTCCCCGCAAGGCACTGGAAAATCGCATTATGCTCGCTGTCGACGGGAAGCAGCGTGGTTCCGCTCGCCGCCGCTGCGTTGGTCATCAAGGCACCGGCCGTGACCAATGCCTCTTTGTTGGCCAGCGCAACGGTGCGGCCCGCCTCGACGGCTGCCATCACGGGCGGCAGGCCCGCGCAGCCGACGATCGCCGCAATGACCAGGTCGGCCTCGCCCGTCGCCGCCTCGATCAGCGCTTCTTCACCCGCGGCTGCTCGGCAGTCCGTGCCGACCAGCAACTCTGCCAGATCCTGATATCGGCGCTCATCGGCAACGACGGCCAGTCGGGCGCCGGTACGCCGAGCGATGTGGGCGAGCGCTTCGACGTTCGTCGCCGCCGTGACGGCCGTGACTGCGAACCGGTCCGGACTGCGCTCGATCAGGTCGAGCGTCGATTTGCCGATCGAACCAGTGGCACCGAGGATGGAGATCTTGCGGATCACGTCAGCCCGATCAGCTGCGCTGCGGCGGTGAGGGTTGCAACAGGGACGAGGCCGTCGAGGCGGTCGAGCGCACCGCCGTGGCCCGGAAGCAGCGCCCCGCTATCCTTGACCCCCGCCCTGCGTTTCATACCGCTTTCGAACAGGTCGCCCGCCTGAGCCGCGATGGCCAGCACCGGTGCGAGCGCGAGTAGCGCGACGCCGAGGTCCGTCGCGAGGGCCCACGCGCCGCCGAACAAGGTCGCGGCGGCTATGCCGCCGTAGAGGCCCTCCACAGTCTTGTTAGGGCTGATGGCCGGGGCGAGCTTGCGGTGGCCGAAGCGCCGGCCCGCGAAATAGGCGCCAATGTCCGTCGCCCAGGTCACGATGAAGGCCCAGACCAGCAGCGCCAGGCCGTGCGCATCGCGTTCGCGGATCCACAGCAGCGCCAGCGCGGGCACCACCGCGTAGATGAATCCGGACACGTACCAGGCCGCGCCCCACCCGCGTGTCAAGCGCGTCCACTCGTAGAACATGAGGGTCGCGACTGCGGCTACGAAGACTGCGAAGATGGTTCCACCTACCACCGCGGCCAGCAACGCAGCGGCAATCAGCACGGCGCCGGTAGCGGCTCTGACAGCCAGCTCGTTCATCGGCCGCCGAAGCGCCGTTCCCGAGCGGCGTAAACGTCGAGCGCGTCGGCGAATGCCTGCTCGTCGAAGTCCGGCCAAAGCGTGTCCACGAACAGGAGCTCCGCGTAGGCGGCTTGCCACAGCAGGAAATTGGATAGGCGAACTTCGCCCGACGTGCGGATCAGCAGGTCAAGCTCCGGCAGGTCGGCCGTCTGGAGCTCAGCGGCAATCGCATTCTCATCGATCTCATCAAGATTGATTTCCCCGGACGCTGCTCTTGCCGCCAGCTTGCTCGCCGCTGCGGCGAGCTCGGCCCGAGACCCGTAATTGAGCGCCACGACCAGCGTCAGCCGCGTATTGCCCGACGTGCGCTCGACGGCTTGCTCCAGGCGATGTGCAAGCTCCGGCCCAAACGCCGAATAATCCCCAATCAGCTTCAGCCGCACGCCCTCCTTCGCGAGCGTCTTGAGCTCCCGTTCGAGGTAGAAGCGCATCAGCGTCGTGAGGTCGGAAATTTCTTCCTCCGGCCGCCGCCAGTTCTCGGACGAGAAGGCGTAGAGGGTTAGGACTTCGACGCCGTTGTCCGCAGCCGCTTGAAGTGCCCGACGAACGGATTCCGCGCCGGCACGATGACCGGCAACCCGCGGCAGGCCGCGCTGCGTCGCCCAGCGGCCATTGCCGTCCATGATGATTGCGACGTGGCGCGGGGCTCTGCTGCCCCCTCCGAGCCCGGCCGCGCCCTCCTTAGGCGCCGGTGAGAGGGTCACTTGTTGAGGATTTCCTTTTCCTTGGCCGCCGCGGCCTCGTCGATTTCCTTGATCGTGTCGTCGGTCAGCTTCTGCACTTCGGTCTCCAGACGCTTGCGCTCGTCCTCGCTGATCTCGTGCTTCTTCTCGTCCTGCTTCAGGTGGTCCATGCCGTCGCGGCGAACATTGCGCACGGCGACCTTGGCCTTCTCGCCATATTGCCCCACGAGCTTCGCGAGTTCCTTGCGCCGTTCCTCGGTCAGTTCGGGGATAGGAAGCCGGATCATCTGGCCGTCCGTGATCGGGTTTAGGCCGAGCCCAGCGGAGCGGATCGCCTTTTCGACCGGCCCGACATTCGAACGATCCCACACTTGGACCGAAAGCATGCGGGCTTCCGGCGTCGAGACGGTCGCAACCTGGTTGAGCGGCATGTGGGCACCATAGACCTCGACCTGGACCGGGTCGAGGAGCGCGGTCGACGCGCGGCCGGTGCGCAGGCCGGCAAGATCGTGCTTCAGCGTGTCGAGGGCACCCTGCATCCGGCGCTTGAGATCGGCAGTGCTGACGGTGGTGGGCATTT
>DASVXN010000298.1:0-1927 GCA_036392635.1 Sphingomicrobium sp.
GAGGCGTTCTTGCTTTTCAGCAGTTCGGGTGTGACGCTGCCCCTCATTGGGGGAGCAGTGGTGAGCCAAGCAGGCGAACAGGTCAGGCTGACGAAGGGGCAGATCGCTTCCGTTGCTGCCGGCAATGCCCTCGAATTCTACGACTTCGTGACCTACGCCTTCTTCGCGACACAGATTGGCGCAGCGCTCTTCCCAGGCGACAAGTCGAGCTCGTTGCTGCTCTCGCTCGCGACCTTCGGGGTCGGCTTCCTGACGCGCCCTCTTGGGGGCATCGTAATCGGCAGGCTCGCGGACCGTCGTGGACGGAAGCCCGCAATGCTCCTGTCGTTCGCCATCATGGGCGTGGCGATGACCGGGCTTGCGCTAACGCCCTCCTATGCGGTCGCGGGAATGGCAGCGCCCATCATCGCCGTGTTCTTCCGCCTGCTGCAGGGATTCGCCTTGGGCGGCGAGGTGGGGCCGAACATCGCGTTCCTACTGGAAGCCGCTCCGCCGAACCGGCGCGGATTGTACATCTCGCTGAATTTCGCGTCGGCCGACTTCGCGGCGCTGATCGCCGGACTGATCGGCTTCGGCCTGTCGTCCATGCTGAGCGCCGCGCAACTGGATGCGTGGGGCTGGCGCGTCGCGTTCCTGCTTGGCGCCAGCATCGTTCCTCTGGGGCTTTGGTTGCGCCGCACTCTCGTCGAGACGCTGCCGGCCCAGGCGAAAGGTCATTCCGAAGCCTCAGCCACTCGCCCTGCGCTTCTGCTTGCCGGTGCCGGGCTGCTGATCATCGCCGGTGCAGCGGTCAGCAACTACACGCTCGATTACCTCACGACCTACGCCCAGGCGACGCTGCACATGGCCGTCCCGACAGCGTTCGGAGCAACGATCGTCCTTGGGGTGATCGCCACCATCGGAGATCTCACCGGCGGTTGGCTGGCGGACAAGTTCGGGCCCAAACGAGTTCTCGTGGTTCCCTGGATCCTGCTGATCCTCACCGTCATCCCGGTTTTCGAGTTCCTCGCCAGCACGCGCACCGCAATGGCGCTGCTCGGATCGACGGCAGTCCTGAGCCTGTTTCATATCTTGGGATCGTCGCCGGCGGTCCTGCTGTTCGCGCAGGCACTGCCAGCGCGCGCTCGCGCAGGCGTCACGGGCGTCGTCTACGCCCTCGCGCTCGCAATTTTCGGCGGCACCACGCAGGTCGTGGAAACCCTGCTTATCAAATGGACGGAGAATCCTGCGGCGCCGGGCTGGTACATGATGGCGGCGGTTGCGGCGGCGCTCGCGGGAGCGCTGATGATCCCTGAGCCGCCCCGGCGGAACCGGAGCGGCCCAGTGATCAATTCCGAAGCGATCGCTTAGTCGAACATCTTCGCGAAGCGGCGCTTCTCGCGGTTGCGCCATGCGCCGCGGTGCCACGCATCCGACGCCAGCAGAGGCAGCACCGAGGTCGCCTCGGCAAACACCATCTGCTCCATCGCCGTCGACACCTTGCCCCAGCTCGCCGCTTCCTGAAGCGTCGAGGAGGAGCAGGCGCCGTCGCGGACGTCGGCAACGGTGATCTGCACGGCGTACTTGTGCACCTCGACATCGTCATGGCCGAGGATCTCCGCACAGACGACGGTGTCCTGCGTGAAGTTCTTCGGCACGCCGCCGCCGATCATCAGCAGGCCGGTGGTCCCCGCCTTGATCTTGATGTCCGTCAGCTCGCGGAAGTCCGCAATGGCGTCGAGCACCATGTACGGCTTGCCTTCCTTCATCCGGTCAACCTGGTGCTTGACCAGCCCGAAGCCGGCCGAGCTGTCGACGAACGCCGGGCAGAAGATCGGCACGTCATGCTCGTACGCGAGCTTCACTAGGCTGTTGTCCTTCTTGCCGTTCCCTTCGGCGAGCCATTTTCCCATCTCGCGGATGAACGCGCGGCTGGAATAGGGGCGGG
>DASVXN010000299.1:0-2562 GCA_036392635.1 Sphingomicrobium sp.
AGCTCTCCGGAAAGGGCCACGGCCGCTGGCTTCTCGCCGAAGCGGTCCAGCGCGCCTGGCGGGAGGGCGTGACCCGCGTCCACGTCCACACCTGCTCGCTCGACCACCCGGCCGCGCTCGCCGCCTACCGCCGCGCCGGATTCACTCCGTACAAGCGAGCGATCGAGCGCTTCCCGGATCCCCGCCTGCTCGGCTTCCTGCCGAAGGACTGCGCGCCTCAGATCCCGCTGCTCGGCACGGAGGCCTGAGCCGTGCCGCCGCCGGCCAGCTGCACGTAGATCCGCGCCAGCATCACGAAGCAGACGACCGAGAGCAGCGCGCTCACCAGCTGGCTGACGATCGAGACCAGCAACCCGCCGAGCGACCGCGGCCCCGCATTTTCCGCGACCAGGCGCACGAGCAGCCCCGCCACCATGTCCACCGCGTAGACGAGGCAAACGGCGCCGATCCAGAACAGCACCACGAAAGCGAAGAGCCGCCACCAATTGCCGTGCGTCAGCTGCCAGCTGCGGCGGAGAATGTGCACCGGCCCGCCCTGCTCTGCCGCCGAAACCGGCGAGGAGAGCATCAGCCGGACGGTGACGAATATGCCCGCGATGCTGAGCACGATCAGCGCAACTGCGGCGACTACGGACGGCCTGTCCTGGTTGAGCTGCAGCATGGCAGAAAGCACCGACCCGACGATCAGGATCGGGATCAGCCACAGGAAGGCGGAGAGGATATAGGGCAGCACCCGCTTCAGCGCCCGCATGATCGCTTCGCCGACCGCGACGTGCGGCTCCATCGCGAGCCGGATCACCGCCAGCTGCCCGATCAGCCAGATGATCAGCGCGACGAAGGCGATGGCGAGCCATGGCCCCGCGGGCGGCAGCTGGCCCGGCACCATCGTCGGCATGCTGACGTCGAGCACGAGCCCGGGGAACACGAACAATGCCAGCGCCACCGGCAGCAGCAGGCGGCCGTCGTGCGCGAGGACCGTCATGGTCTCCTCCCACGCCCGCGAAAGCGATAGTTTCGGCATCGGGTCCCCCAATTGGCTTGCCGGCTCTTATGCGGACGCTTGGGTTCGCGCGCAACGGCTTGCCCTTGGTTGCCGAGCCGCCCATCTGCCAAGCGCGTATGGAGACGATCGACGGAATCGAATGGCGCGTCAGCGAAACGCCCGTCGCTTACGAAGAAGCGCTTCGCTTCATGGAGGAGCGGGCGGCGGCGATCCGGGAAGGGAGCGCCCGCGAATGCGTCTGGCTGCTCGAGCATCCACCGCTCTTCACCGCCGGCACGAGCGCCGACCCTGCCGAGCTGACGAACCCCCAGCACTTCCCAGTCTACGAGGCCGGCCGCGGCGGCCGCTACACCTATCATGGCCCCGGCCAGCGCGTCGGCTATGTGCTGCTCGACCTCGAAATGCGCGGGAAAGACGTCCGCTGCTTCGTCCATGCGCTCGAAGGCTGGATGATCGACGCGCTCGCGGCTCTCGGCGTCAGCGCGCACCGGGCCCGGGGGCGCATTGGGATCTGGGTCGGCGAAGGCGCGGACGAGGCCAAGATCGGCGCGCTCGGGGTGCGCGTGAAGCGCTGGGTGACGCTCCACGGCTTCGCCATCAACGTCGCTCCGGACCTCTCCCATTTCAGCGGCATCGTGCCGTGCGGAATATCGGATTTCGGGGTGACCAGCCTCGCCGAGCAGGGGAAACAAATCGGCCTCGACGGTGTTGATGCGGCCCTGAAGCAGGCTTTCTTGTCGTTTCTCAAGGCTTTGCAGTCTCAGTGCAAAGAGTCTTGAAGGAACCTCTTGCTTCAGACTATGGTTCGCGCGATTTGCGCCGGGGGTGACCCTTGCAGATCGCAATAAATAGGGAGTCTTGAATGCGTGCTCTTATCCTGGTCGCTGGTGCGGCCCTGGCGGTTGCCGCTTGCAGCAGCAACGACAACGCCAACAACACGATGAACGTCGATGAGAACCTCACGACGACGGACATGAACGCGACGGACATGAACGCTACGGACATGAACGCCACGGACCTGAACGTCAGCGCGAGCAACGTGACGGTTGTCGAGAACGGCGCGAACACCACGGACGCGAACGCGACGACCAACAACGCGATGTAATCGTAAAACGCCTCCGTTTACCGGGGGCGTTGGCTTTTCAAGGGGCTGCCGGTACTGCCGGCAGCCTCTTTTTTTGCCTTTGGTGGAGTCGTCGATGCGTGCCTTGATCCTGATTGCCGGTGCTCTCGCCCTGGCTGCCTGCGGGAACAACGACCAGAGCGACAACACGATGAACGTCGACGAGAACCTCACGGCCGAGAACATCGTCTCCAACGACGTCACCGCGATCGATGCCGTGACCGGCGATGCCGCGAACATGGCCGCGGAGGCGGACATCAACGACGTCACCAACCTTCCCGCCGATCAGGGCAACACGAGTGCCTTTCCGAAGGCCAAGCCGCAGACCGACAGCACGACAGGCAGCACTTCGACCACCAAGCCGGCGCCGAGCCCGGTTGAGAACACGCCCTCGAACGCGACCAGCAACGGCGCCTAGGCGAGCCCGACCGCCTTG
>DASVXN010000300.1:0-3172 GCA_036392635.1 Sphingomicrobium sp.
CGCAACCAGCGGCCATTCGGCGGCAGCTTCCAGTTTGCAGTCGCGCCCGACAGCAACATCAATCGCGCGACGCGTTCAGACACGCTGGGAACGATCTTCGGAGACTTCGACATTGCGAAGGATGCAAAGGCGAAGTCCGGCACGGGGCTCGCGCTGACGGGGCAGGCCTACCGGCGTCTGTCGCTTAGCGGCGCCAGCAGCCTTCTGGTGCGCCTTTCCGGCTTCGCTAATCTGTACCGTCGGACGGCGTTCAACGACATCGCGGCGGACCTCGCCGTCGGGCCGGAGTTCAACTGGCGCCGGAGCCGGCTGCAGCTGGAGCTCGGATCAACGCAGCGCTGGTTCGGGCAGAAGCCGTTCGTGCGCTCGGTGCGGATCGGCGAGACCTTTTCGCAAGCGCTTGGCGGGAGGATGCTGGTTCGTCTCAGCGGATCGGCAGCGCTTGTCGACAATCAGCTGAACGACCTGCAGGATGGCAAGGTCTATTCAGCGCAGGTCGGAGTCGAGCGCGCGCTAACGCCGACCACCGGCATCGCGGCGCGGATCGGGATCGACCGGCAGAGCCTCAGGGATCCCGGCTATGCGACGACTGGCTGGCGGGCCGGGCTGACCGGCTGGCACGACTTCGGGCGAGCGACGGTGACCGCCGACGCCGAGTTGGGCAGGCTACGCGCGGACGAGCGACTGCTGCTCTTCCCCGACAAGAGATCCGATCGCTATTCGCGCCTGAGCCTCGGTGCGACGTTCCGGCAGCTGCAGTTCCGCGGCTTCGCGCCGGTCGCGCGTTTCACGATCGAGCGGAACCGCAGCACGATCGCTTTCTACGACTACAAGCGTACCCGCACGGAATTGGGCTTGGCGCGTGCCTTCTAGTCGCAGACGTGGGGAATGGCAGGAGTGGAGGGACTCGAACCCACGGCCCTCGGTTTTGGAGACCGATGCTCTACCAACTGAGCTACACTCCTGCAGCGTTGGTGACGCGCGAGGTAGCTACGGACAGCCGCTCGCGCAAGCTTACTTCACGAGCCGACGGTAGTCGCGTGGGCTCTTCCAGTCGCGGCAGCGGACGAAGGCAGGGCTTTCGCTCTCCGTCGGCGCGCGTTCTTCCATGCGCTCGGCTAGCCACTGGAGCCATTCGAACAGGTGCGGCCAGCCGCCGGCGCGCTGCTCCTCGACATAGCCGCGGGTCTTCCGCCAGATGATGGTCGTAGGGCCGCGGTAGAACTCGGCATACATGCCGATCGGGATGTAGCCCCGCGCGACCAGCGGGCCGAGCGCTTCGAAGTAGGACATCGTGGCGAGCGTCTCGCCGAAGTCGTCGCCAAGGCGCTGGCGGAGCTCCTCGCCACTCAGTCCTTCAGGCAGGCCGTGAACCCGCAGCAGCGTTTCCGCGGTCCCGGGCGCCTGCAAAGGGTCGAGCAGTTCGACGCCTGCCTGGATCTCGCGCTGCTCGCGGATGTGGCGGAGCTGGATCAGGCCGAAGACGACGCCGATGAGCACGGCGAGCGCCTGGACGGCCTGGAAGACCAGCTCCCAGTTCATCTCATTTGACGACCGGCAGCCCGACCCAGGAGCCGTTAGCGCCGGTGAACACCTTCTGCGTCGCGGCGCGATAATCCTCGGGCTTCGCGAAGAAGATGTTCGGCACGTAGGTCTGCGGGTTGCGATCGTAGAGGGGGAACCAGCTCGACTGCACCTGCACCATGAGCCGGTGACCCGGCTGCACGACATAGTTCACGGTCGGCAGCGCGAATTCGTATGTCACTGGCTGGTTCGCCGGCAGCGGCGCCGGGCGGGCGGGATCGGCATGATAGCGGCCGCGGATCACGTCCATGGCGATCGCCAGCTGATAGCCGCCCATCTCCGGCTTCTGCGGGTAATGGTCGGGATAGACGTCGATCAGCTTCACGATCCAGTCGCTGTCGGTCCCGCTGGTCGAAGCGACGAGATGGGCCAGCGGCGTCCCGGCGAGGCGCAGCGGCTGCGTCAGCGGGGCGGTCGAATAAGTGAGCACGTCGGGGCGGCCGTCGGCGAAGCGCTGGTCGTCCTCGAGCCAGGTGCGCCAGGTCGAGCCTGACGCCCAGGGCGAAAGGTTCGGACGCGCCCGATAGGTAACCGGGCGGGCCGGATCCGAGACGTAGCTGTCGACGCCGTCGCGGGACGGCGCATCGAAGCTGATGCGGTTTCCGGCCGCGAGATAAAGCGGCGTCAGGTTCGCGGGGCAACCGCTCGAGCAGGCCTGCGGCCAGTCGTTCAGCCGCTGCCACTGATTGGTGCCGGCCTGGAATGCCGTGACCCGCCCGATGTCGGCGGCGGGACCGCCCTTCAGATGCTGGTCGAGGAAGGGGATCATCACGTTCTGGCGAAACCACTTCGCGGTGTCCGAACCCCAATCGAGCGCGCCGAGCGTCGACGCGGTGGAGTTCGCCTGGCCATGATGCCAGGGCCCCAGCACCAGGTGGGCGTTGCCGTTGTCGTTGCGCTTCACCGCGTTGAACACGGCCGGAGCGCCGTAGATGTCCTCCTGGTCCCACAGGCTGTCGACGAGGAGGGTGGGAACGGTCAACGGCCGTGATCCAAGGATCCTGTCGACCGCCTGTTCCTGCCAGAACTCGTCATAGGCAGGATGCTCGGTCAGGCGGCGCCAGAAGGGCAGCTGCTGCATGCCCATGGCGTTGGCGTAGGCTCCCGCCGAGCCATAGTTCAGGTAGGTCTGGTAATCGTCGTACGCGTTGCTGAACCAGTCCTCGTCGGAGGACTTGGACGCGGTCTGGCCGTAGACGTAGCTGATCATCTCCTGGCGAAAGGCGCCGTTGTGGAACCAGTCGTCACCCTTCCACACGTCGACCATCGGGTTGATCGGCACGCTCGCCTTCAGCGCCGGGTGCGGGTTCACGAGGCTCATTAGGGCGGTGAAGCCGTCGTAGCTGGTGCCGATCGTCCCCACCCGGCCATTCGACTCCGGCACGTGCTTCACCAGCCAGTCGACGGTGTCGTACGCGTCCGTTGAGTGATCGACCTTGGTCGGGTTGAGCGGTCCAATCAGTGGCCGGTTCATCACATATTCGCCCTGCGACTTGTATTTGCCGCGGACGTCCTGGACGGCGACGATGTAACCCGCGCGGACGAGCTCGGCGTACGCGGGCGAGAGGATGTTCTCGGGCAGCGGACC
>DASVXN010000301.1:0-5387 GCA_036392635.1 Sphingomicrobium sp.
GAGGCGGTCGGCGAGGTCGACGCGGAGCCAGGTCGCGCCTAGGCGGCGGTAGGCCAGAGAAGCGCCGCGCGGATCGGCTTCGGCCGTTAGTGTAGCGGCACCGGCGGCCGGCAGCGCAGGCATGGTCTGGCCCTGCCGGACCGCCAGGAGGGCTGCGCGCCAGTGCTGGGCGGCGGGCTTCAGAAGGAGCGGCAGGAAGACGTCCAGCGGGCCCAAGCGGACGCCGAGCTTGTGCACGGCCTGGCGATCGGCCTGTTCGAGATGTGCGATGGCACTGAGCGCTGCCTTGCGGGGAAGCAGGCCGCCGGCATCCGCCAGCATGGCCGCGATTGCGCGGACGCCGGGCGAACTCCCGGGATCGGTGGCCGTCTTGGACAGCCTCTCGAGCGGGCGCAGGTGCCGGTCGATCTGCGTGTCGAGCCAGCGTTCGAGCCGCTCACGAAGCGAAGATCGAACAGGCGCCGAAAGGCGGTCGAGGGCTCTGGATGTCCGGAGCGCCGGCTCGAGCAAGGAACGCCCGGGAGCGAGACGGGCAAGGATGTGGCCGTCCCAGGAAACGGCGACGTTACCGTTCGCTTCGACGACCAATTGGAAGGCCGTGTCTTCAGCCTCGACCAGCGCCTTTGCGCGGCGGTCGAGCTCTTCGCCCAAGCGGCGCTCGGCGGCGGCGAGAAGGAGGCGCTTGTCGGCGAGGCGGGCCGTGGGGTCGACCTTGAACTCGAAGCCGGTGAGATGACCGATGGGCTCGGGGCCGACGCTGACCTCGCCGTCTGCGGCGACGGTCATTGGCAGGGCGTCCGCGCCGCGCGCGCCGATGTCGCGGACGAGGACGGCGGTGCGGCGGTCGACGAAGCGCTGGGTGAGGCGCTCGTGGAGGGCGTCGGAGAGGCGTGCCTCGACCTCGCGCGTCCGTTCGGCCCATTTGGCGGGCTCCTGCAGCCAGTCGGAGCGGTGGGCGATGTAGGCCCAGCTGCGGATGCCGGCGAGGCGGTCGGCGAGCGCCTCGATGTCGCCGCTCATGTTGTCGAGCCGGGTGACCTCGGCGGCGAACCATTCGTGGGGCACGTGGCCGCCTTCGCCGATGTAGCTGAACAGGCGGCGGACCATGCGGGCGTGGTGCATCGGGCCAACCTTGCGGAAATCGGGGAGGCCGCAGACGGCCCAGAGGCGGCGCGCCTGAACGCCCTTGCGGGCGGCCATGGCCGGATCCTCGGCGACGGTCTTGAGCACGGCCAAGTCGATCGCCTCAGGCGCCGAGCGAAGGATCGGATCGGCGCTCTTTGCTTCGAGGCTCCGGATCAGTGCCTTCACATCGGTGAAGTCGAGCTCGGCATTCCGCCAGTAGACGTGATCGAGGGGGCGGAAGCGGTGCTCCTCGATGGCGTTGATCTCTTCCTCGGAGAAGCCGCCACTTTCCTCGCTGAGGCCGAGCGTCCCGAAGGTGCCGTCCTTCTGGTGGCGCCCTGCGCGGCCGGCGATCTGCGCCATCTCGGGAATGGTGAGGCGGCGGTCTCGGCGGCCGTCGAATTTCTCCAGCCCCGCGAAGGCGACATGGGTCACGTCCATGTTGAGGCCCATGCCGATGGCGTCGGTCGCGACGAGGTAATCGACCTCGCCGCGCTGGAACATGGCGACCTGCGCATTGCGGGTAGCGGGCGAGAGGGCGCCCATTACGACGGCGGCGCCGCCACGGAAGCGCCGCAGCATCTCGGCGAGAGCGTAGACCTGCTCGGCAGAGAAGGCGACGACGGCGGAGCGCGGCGGCAGGCGGGAGAGCTTGACGCTGCCGGCGTAGCGCAGGGTGGAGAAGCGCGGGCGCGTCACGACCTCGGCCTCGGGCAGAAGCTCGCGGATGATCGGCTTCAGGGTCTCCGAGCCGAGGATCAGGGTTTCCTCGCGGCCGCGGGCGCGGAGCATGCGGTCGGTGAAGACGTGGCCGCGCTCGGGGTCGATGCCGAGCTGGGCCTCGTCGATGGCCGCGAAGGCGAAATCGCGCTGGAAATCGCCGTTGTCGTGGGTGTCGGCGCCCGGAATTGGCATGCTCTCGGCAGTGCAGAGGAAGTAGCGCGCCTGCGGAGGCACGATCCGCTCCTCGCCGGTGAGAAGGGCAACCTGCTTCTCGCCTTTGATCGCAACCACGCGGTCGTAGACTTCCCGGGCGAGCAGGCGGAGCGGGAAGCCGATGACGCCGGAACTGTGGCCGCACATCCGTTCGATGGCGAGGTAAGTCTTGCCCGTATTCGTGGGCCCGAGGATGGCCCTGACGGGTGCGTCTGAACGGCGCGACATTGCCACGAACATGGCAGCGCTCGGGAGAAGCGCAAGGTTCCCAAAAGCCTAATCGACAACCCGTCCCGAATTAGGCCGGTCTTAACCCTGATCGGCGATCACCGCTGGGTGTTGACGTCACGAGCCCATGCGCATCCGATGCGCGCGGCGGTTGCCCGCACCTGGCCTCGGCCGGGCTGGAAGAGCGTGGGCGTGCTCGCTTTGCTGTGCAGCGGCGTCGCCTGGGCTTCGCTTCCGCGCCCCGCGGACGTTCCGCTGGACCAGCAGCGCCAATGGCAGGCGCTTGGCGTCGCGCCACTCAGTGGCGGCGGAGCGACTGGCATGCCGATGGCTGAGACCAGTGCCGTGCAGCCCGTCGCCTTCGTGCCGAAGCGAGCTGGTGCGATCCAGGCAGCGGCGCCGGCGCGAATGCCGGTTCCGCCACCTGAGAGCCCGCTGCGCATCCACGGCCGCGTGGGAGAGGGCCTCTACTGGTCGCTGCGCGCCGCGGGAGCTTCGCCGCAGGTCGCGGCCGCCTATTTGTCGGCACTGGCCACCGAGATCGACGTGGGCGAAGTGGGCTCCAGCGATGCGTTCGACATGGTGCTCGGACCCAATCGTGAAGTTCTTTACGCTGGGCTCCAGCGCGTCGGGTCGTCTGCCCTGCAACTCGTCCGCTGGACCGAGAATGGCCGCACCCGGTGGATCGACGCCAATGCGGCGCGGCCGACCCAGGCCGACAGCGGATTGGCAATGCCGGCGCGAGGGCCGATCACCTCGTACTTCGGCTATCGCTATCACCCGATCCTGCACTTCACGCGCTTCCATGGCGGTCTCGATATCGGCGCCGGTTGGGGCAGCCCGATCGTCGCTGCCGGAGACGGCCGTGTTGTCGTGGCCGGCTGGGGCGGCGGTTACGGCCGCCAGGTGCAGATCGCCCACGGCGGCGGAATCGTCAGCATCTATGGCCACATGAGCGAAGTGGCCGCACAGCCGGGAAGCTTCGTAAGAGCGGGGCAGCTGATCGGCTATGTGGGCTCGAGCGGTCTTTCCACCGGCCCTCACCTTCACTTCGAGGTGCGGCAGGGCGGCACTCCGGTGAACCCGCTCGGCGTGCGGCTCGTCAGCGCGCCCGTCGTGGATCCGCACCTTGCCGATGCCGTGAAGGCGCGGCTCAGGGCCCTGCTAGCGATCGGCAGCCGGGGCGCCTGACCTCCAGAACGATCCGTTGAACAGGTGAATGCCGGCCGCGGTGCCGATCACCGGCGCGAGCAGGTTGGCGAAGGGAACCAGGAACAGGATGCTGACGGCGAGGCCGATCCAGTGCTGCTGCCAGCGTGTCCGCTTGAGCCACGCTCGGCGTGATCCGGGATCGCCGTGCCGCGCGGCGGCAAGCTCGGCGACGTCGCGGCCGAAGGCAATGCCGTTCACGGCGACGAACAGGATGAAGGGTCCGATGCCGGTCACCAGCAGGAGCAGGTAGAAGGGCAGCGCGACGAGATTGAACAGAATCAGGCGCCCGGCGGACTTGAGGCCCATGGCAGCGCCACGGCCGATGCCGATTGGGCGCGCTTCGGCGGCTGCTGCCGGATAGTGCCGTTCCTCGACGGCGGACGCGATGCGGTCAGTGAAGGTGGTGAGCACGCCGATGGCGACCGCGGGGAACAGGAACCAGGCTGCTAACAGGGTTAGGGCAACGGCGCCGACGGTGCCAGCGCCGGTGTCGAGCTCGCAGGAGTCCATTCCGATGAGGCGGCAGGGGTCGATCCCCGACAGCAGCCAGACGAACAATCCGGCGATGATCACGAACACCACGACCGAGATCGCGAGCGCCTGGAGCAGGATCGCCAAAATGCGGCCATTCCGCAGGTCGGAGACGGCAAGTCCAAGCGCGCGCAGCATCGGGCTGCAACGCGCAAGATCAGCAGTGGTGCAATGGTGTGTCTTTAGCTGGAGCGGCAAGCGTCACGCGGAGTGAATCCGCGTGACGTCGGTTCTGTCGCGCTGAAGCTCGCAGGCCGGCCGAGCTTCGCCGTCTCTCGACGTAACGACGCTCGCTTCGCTTCGCTGCGCTCCGCTTACGTTACGCTCGGCGGCTCAGGACCTAGCGGCCGTGGCCCCGCCAGCGCTTGATGGTGCGCTGGATGATCCCTTCTTCGTCGCCGGTCTCGCGCCACAGGCGGGCGAAGCTCGGGTCGGACGAGGCCGGGCGCTTCTCGGGCTCGAGGTCGTCGAAGCGGACGCGGATCGGGATGGCGACGCCTTCGCCGCAGACGATGCACTCGCGGTTGCGAAGCGCAGGAATCGCGTCGAGGAAGCCGCGGGCGCCTTCGGGCATCGCTGCGCGCACGCAGGCCTGGTCTCGGTCGTTGTTCAGACGCATGGAGACGATGGTGCCGCACTGCGACAGCACGCCTTCGGCAAGGTCGGACGGACGCTGCGTAATCAGGCCGAGGCTGACGCCGTACTTACGGCCTTCCTTGGCGATGCGCTCGAGGATCCGGCGGACCGACTGGGCGCCGGACTTCTCGTCCTTGGGCACGTAGCGGTGCGCTTCTTCGCAGACGAGCAGGATCGGGCGCTGCGCCTCGGTGCGCGACCAGATTGCATAGTCGAACACCATGCGCGCGAGGACTGACACCACGACTGAAGTGACGTCCGAAGGCACGCCGGACACGTCGACGATGGAAATCGGGCGGCCCTGGCTCGGTAGCCGGAACAGGCGGGCGATGAACTTGCCCATCGAGTCCGACACGAGCATGCCAGAGAACATGAAGGTGTAGCGCGGATCCGCGCGAAGCTCGTCGAGCTTGGTCTTGATCCGCTGGAACGGGAGTGTGTCGCCTGCGCGGTCGAGCTTGCCCATCTCGCTGACCAGAATCGCGTTGAGATCGGTCAAAAGGTACGGGATCGGGCTATCGACGGTGACCTTGCCGTACTGGCTCATGTCCTTGCCCTTGGTGCGAGCAGCCAGCAGGCACTTGGCCAGGATGTCGGAATCGCGTTCGCGCTCCGCACCCTGGGTGGTCAGGATGACTTCGCAATGCTCCTCGAAGTTCATCAGCCAGTAGGGGAGCTGCAAATTGTCGACGTTGAACAGCTCGCCGCAGCCCTTGAAC
>DASVXN010000302.1:0-2007 GCA_036392635.1 Sphingomicrobium sp.
CAGGAAGCGGAACAGGTCCTGGATCTCTTCGGGCGTAGTGTAGCCTACCGTATCCGGAACGTTGAGCGTGCTCGCACCTTCGGCCGCAGCCAGCGACAGCGCTTCGGCGAGATAGCCGCGCTCCGTCCGGATCGCGTCTTCGGCCGAGAATTCGATGTCGTCGAAATACTCGCGGCCGAAGGCGATGGAGGAGCGGATTGCTTCCAGCACCTGCTCGCGGTTCATGTGCAGCTTGGCTTCACGGTGCAACGGGCTGGTGCCGATGAAGATGTGCAGCCGCTTGCGCTGAGCCGGCGCCAGCGCACTCGCGGCGGCGATGATGTCGCCCCGGGTCGCCCGTGCGAGCGAGCAGATTGTCGGCCCCTCGATCGCAGCGGCGATCTCCATGATCGACTGCGCGTCCTTGGGTGACGAAGCGGCGAACCCAGCCTCGATGACATCGACGCGGAGGGCTGCCAGCGCCTTCGCCATGCGCAGCTTGGCGTCAGGCGCCATGGAGAAGCCCGGCGCCTGCTCACCGTCGCGCAAGGTGGTGTCGAAGATCTTGACTTGGGTCATGCGTAGGGTCCGGTTGCGGGAGTGGCGATCGAAACCGACTTCACGTCGATGAGCCGGCCGACCTGACGCGCGAGCACGTCGATCTGTCGCGCCTGGTCGCGGGGCGCGAGCTCGACCATCAGCGAACCATCCGTGTCCTCATCCTGCACGGCGAGGTCGCGAAGCGCGAACCCACGCCGCTCGATCAGGCCGAGGATACGGACGACGGCGCCTTCCGCCGGCTTGAAGCGGATGTGCAGATGCGCGTTCACCAGGATTTCTCCATCATTTCGACGTTCGAGCTGTTGGGCGGCACCAGCGGCCACACGTTCTCGCGGGGGTTGATGCGGACGTGACAGAGGATCGGTCCGTCGGTGGTCAGCAATCGCGTGATGGCGTCGCCCACTTGTGAGCGCTGATCGATCGTGAAGGCCTCGATGCCGAAGGCGTGCGCGACCACGGCAAAGTCGGGATTGTCGCTGAGGTCGATCTCGGAGAAGTTCTCGTCGAAGAACAGCTCCTGCCACTGCCGGACCATGCCGAGCTGCGAATTGTCGATCAGGACGATCTTGAGCGGCAGGCGATAGCGACGGATGGTCGCCAGCTCCTGCACGTTCATCATGAACGAGCCGTCGCCGGAGACGGTGATGACCGTGGCGCTCGGATCGGCCAGCAACGCGCCGACCCCGGCGGGAACGCCATAGCCCATGGTGCCCAGCCCGCCGCTGGTCAGATGCGCTTGCGGACGGCTGAAGCGGCAATGCTGCGCGACCCACATCTGGTGCTGCCCGACGTCGCAGGTGAAGATGGCGTTGTCGCCGGCTGCTTCCGACAGTTCCTTCAGCAGGGCAGGGGCGTAGATGCCCTGGCCCGGCGCATCGTAGCGCGGCGCCCACATCTCCTTCTGGGCCGCACATTGCGCCGTCCAGTTCGCGATGTCCGGCTGCGCGGTCAGGCCTTCGAGGATGCTCGCAACGTCGCCACAGAGTGCGACCTCGGGCTTGCGGAGCTTGCCGATCTCCGCGGCGTCACCATCGATGTGGACGACCTTGGCTCGCGCCGCGAAGCTGTCGAGCTTGCCCGTGGCCCGGTCGTCGAACCGCGCACCCACACAGATCAGAAGGTCGGAATTGTCGATCGCGACATTGGCCGCGCGAGACCCATGCATGCCCAGCATGCCGAGGCATGCCGGCTCGTCCGTCGGTATCGCGCCCAAGCCCTTGAGCGTTGCGACGGATGGGATGCCGCTCCGGTGAGCGAATGCGCGCAACGCCTGCTCCGCATGGGCAATGGCGACCCCGCCACCGAAGTAGATCACCGGCGCTCGCGCCTCCGCGATCAACGCATTGGCAGCCGCGAGCGACTGCTCATCCACCGGCTGCAACTCCTCCTTTCGCGGCGCGATCGGATGCGGAACGGCGGCCTTCACGCCGATATCCTTGGGCAGGTCGATCAGCACCGGCCCCGGCC
>DASVXN010000303.1:0-1762 GCA_036392635.1 Sphingomicrobium sp.
CAGCATTCTCCTGCGCAACCGTGCGCGGCACGATGGCAAGGAACTGCTGTTCAAGCTTGCCGAGTTCCGCAGCGCTCTCGGAGCGCATGTCCACCTCGAGCCAGACTTGGTTCGGAATCGCGTTCACCGATGTACCGCCGCCAATGACGCTGGCGCTGAAGGTCGTCTTCGGCTCGGCGGGTACTTTGATGTCGTACAGGGCGCTCACCGTCTTCGCGAGCGGCACGAGCGGATTGACGATGCCGAATGCGCCGTAACTGTGGCCCCCGGGCCCATTGAAGGTGACGCGGTAGCGCTTCGATCCAGTGCCGCCCGTCGTGATTGAATCCAGGCCGCCGCCGTCGAGCGAGAAGAAGGCCCGGATGCGGCCCTTGTACTCGCCCTTCTCGAACAGGTGGCGGACGCCGCGGAGATCGCCGAGGCCCTCCTCCCCGACATTGCCGACGAAGAGGATGTCGCTGCGGGTCTGCACGCGGCCAGCATTCATCGCGTCGACCAACGCGAGAAGCGTCGCCACGCCGCTGCTGTCATCGCCGACGCCGGGAGCACTGAGCTTCGTTCCGTCGCGGCGCACGGTGACGTTCGTCCCTTCCGGGAACACCGTATCGAGGTGCGCGGCAACCACGACCACCGGTCCGGGAACCGTGCCTTTGCGGAGCGCCAGCACATTGCCTTCAGCGTCGATCTTGGGCTCCAGGCCACGAGCGCGCAGCATCTCGGCGACAGCGCGGGCGCGCCCCTGTTCCTTGAACGGCGGCGCCGGGATCTCGGTGATCTTGACGATGTCGGCGACCCATTGATCGTGCTTCGCGTCGAGCGCAGCGGCCGCAGCACGGTAGCTCGGGCTCGCGACGATTTGCCGGACGGTATCGTCCGGTGCGGCACCGGCAGGCACTGCGAGCGACACCGCCGCCGCGAACATGAGTATCGATTTCATGCGATCCCTTACTCTGACACGGCCGTTTCGAGTGCTCCAGCCAGCCACGAAGGCCTAAGCGCGCCGTCCACATCGTCAAGCCGCCGATGCTCGACCGCAAGGCCGAGCTCCGGGTAGACCACTCGCGTGCGAGGGCCCTCGTCGGCCGTCGGCACGACCACGAGCCGGCGGTTGACCTTCTGCCGCCAGTTCATCCGCGCGGTGTTCTCCTGGCCGACAAAGCAGCCCTTGGTGAAGCTGACGCCGTTCAACTCGCCGGCATTGCACTCGAGCCAGAGGATGTCGCCAAGCTCGGCCCGGCCCTCGCACACGCCAAGGTGGAGCCGATGCTCGAGCCAGCCGATCGCAGGCTCGCCAGCGGGAGCGAGCCATCGATACCCGAGCTCAGGCAAGCGTGGATCGGCAGCGCCCTCGGTTGGCTCTGCCGACCAATGCACCGCGACGGAGTCGTCGCGCGAAATCTGGATGGGCCGTCGCAGGCGGTAGATGCTCAGACGCTTGATAAGGTCGTCGGCCGCTGTAGCCTCGCAGTCGAGCAGCAGGTCATCGCCAGCCGTCCAGACCATGAAGTCGAACAGGCACTTGCCCTGCGGTGTCAGCAGCCCGGTCCAGACCGGCAGCTCACCCATGAGGTCGCTGGTCACGAGACCCTGGAGGAAGCTGCGAACGTCCTCTCCCGAAAGGCGAACAACGGCGCGGTCGGCAAGGGTGGTGGCAGCCATGGCCATCAGTTAGGGAGCCGCTCGTGGCATCGCAAACGCTGACCATCCGCAAGCCTGACGATTGGCACGTGCATCTGCGCGACGGCGAGATGCTGCAGCGGGT
>DASVXN010000304.1:0-2950 GCA_036392635.1 Sphingomicrobium sp.
TTGCGGTGCGGAACGCCCACGAGCCGACCGTCGCGGGCGTAGCTCCATGCGTGATAGGGACAGGTCAGCACCCTGGCGCAGCCGCCGCTCCCGTCCACAAGGCGGGAGCCGCGATGCCGGCACACATTCGAAAAGGCGCGCACCTCGCCATCGTCGCCGCGGATAACGATGACGCTCTCGCCGAGATACTCGAGGCTGCGCCACTCGCCCGGTTGGGCGATCTCGCTCTCATGGCAAACTACCTGCGGCGCCGCGCGCAAGAAGGCGCGTTTCTCGGCCTCGAGAAACTCGGGATCGAAATAGAGCCAGCCGGGCAGGCTCATGCCGTCGAGCGGGTCGGTCGTCGGCGCTACCGACTTCAGCTGTGTCGCCATGGCGCGGGTTTGCCACGGCAGGCCCGCGGAGCGCAATCCGCGGGCCGTCAGCCGGGCTTAGCGACGTGGGAACTGGGCGTTGATGATCGTTCCCGAAGGCAGCTGACATTGGCCGATGCCGCCGCCGGCCATTCCGTAGCTCGGGCTCATCAGGGTGAAGTGACAGCGCATGAAGCCGCCCGGTCCTTGCAGGTTGGCAAGCACCTGGCCGCTGTAGTGGGTGATGGTCTCATCCTCCGGACCCCATGGTCCCCAGCCGCCCCAGCCCCAGCCCCATGGCCGTCCGCCCCAGCCGCGGCCCCAGCCCCAGCCGGTTCCCCAGCCTGACCACAAGGGACCATAGTCGGTGACGCGGCTTTCCTGAGTGATTTGGAACATCGGGCCCTGGAACACCTGGCCGTTGCTCAGCTGCGCGACCATCGTGCCACGAGTACCGCCGGTCTCGGTCCAGCTGAACGTTGCGCCGAGGTTGCTGCCGACGGCCTGCCCGGTGCCGAACCCGGTCGTGGTGCAGCCGGAGATCGCAAGTGCGACAAGCGACGCCGCTGCGACTCTACTCAACAATGCAGTCATTGTGTCGCTCCTTTCGATGCGGAAACGACCGAGGAGCCACAGTGGCTCCCAAGGTTGTTGAACTTCATCCGTTGGTGCATGGCGTCCGGCGCGAAGTTCATGGCCTGCTTGCCTTTTCGGGCATGTTCCGCCATAGGCGCGGCGCTGGCGCACGGCCCTGCCGCTGCGCCAGTACTTTTTGGACGACAGCCGGAGGGGCGCGCCACGGGGGCGCGTCAACGATCGGCCAACAGTGAGACGTGAAACATGCCGCTCTACGAGCATGTTTTCCTCGCGCGTCAGGATCTGGCTCAGGCCCAGGTCGATGCGCTCGCGGAAAACGCCACCAAGATCATCGAAGACAATGGCGGGAAGGTCGTGAAGACCGAGACCTGGGGCCTCAGGTCCCTCGCCTATCGCATCGCCAAGAACCGCAAGGCGCACTACGTCGCGCTCGACCTGGACGCACCGCCGGCCGCGATTGCCGAGCTCGAGCGCCAGTCGAACATCAACGAGGACGTAATCCGCTTCCTCACGCTGCGCGTCGACGAGCTCGAAAAGGGCCCGTCCGCGATGATGCGCCGTGGCGAGAAGGAGCGCGAGCGTCGCTCCGACCGCGGCGATCGCGATGACCGGGGCGATCGCGGTGATCGTCCGAGCTTCCGTCCCCGCGAAGAGGAGGTCGAATAATGGCCCGCGCATTTTTCCGCCGCCGCAAGTCGTGCCCCTTCTCGGGCAAGGACGCGCCGAAGATCGATTACAAGGACGTGCGCCTGCTTCAGGGCTTCGTGTCCGAGCGGGGCAAGATCGTCCCCAGCCGCATCACCGCGGTGTCCTCGAAGAAGCAGCGTGAGCTGGCCCGCGCGATCAAGCGCAGCCGCCACATCGGCCTGCTTCCCTACGTCGTGAAGTAAGGAGCGGCAGACATGGATGTGATTCTGCTTGAGCGCGTCGAAAAGCTCGGCGCCATCGGCGACGTGGTGAAGGTCAAGGACGGTTTCGCCCGCAACTACCTGCTGCCGCGCAAGAAGGCGCTCCGCGCCAACGAAGCGAACCGCAAGGTTTTCGAAGCGAACCGCGCACGCATCGAGGAAGAGAATGCCAACCGCCGCGGCGACGCGGAGAAGGCTTCAAAGGGCATCGACGGCAAGACCGTGCAGCTCATCCGTCAGGCCTCGAACACCGGCCAGCTCTACGGTTCGGTCAGCGCCCGCGACATCGTCGATGCGCTGGAAGCCGACGGCGCCAAGGTGACGAAGAGCCAGGTCGTGCTCGACCGCCCGATCAAGGCGATCGGCATGCACGAGGTGAAGGTTGCTCTTCACCCCGAGGTGTCGGTGACCGTCAAGGTCAACGTCGCCCGCTCGCCGGAAGAGGCGGACCTGCAGGCGCAGGGCGTCGACGTCATGGCGCAGATGTTCGAGCGCGACACGGCCGCGTTCACGGAAGACTACGACCGAAACGCCGAACCCGGCGCGACGGCCGAAGCTCCGGCTGCCGCTTCGGAAGCCGAGGGCCAGCAGGCCTAAACTCGGCGACAAGCTGCAAGAGAATGAGGCCGCCGGTCGCGAGACTGGCGGCCTTTTTCATTGCGCCGAGCCGTTCGTCGCAAAGTTCGTTAGGCAATCGGAACGGTCTCTCCCCAACCCTTGTTCTTAGCACGGAGCAAGCGGGGGCCATGTGAGGAGAGTATCTCGATGGCTGATGAACGTGATCAAGACCAGTTCGATTCGAACCAGTCCAGCAGTGGCGGTCAGCAGACTACCGGCCAGCAGAGCCAGCAGAACGAGTTCGGCCATCAGGGCCAGCAAACGATAGCGAACGAGAGCAGCGGCAGTCAGAGTGGCTCGACCGATGGCACGGGAAACAACATCTCGGGCGGCGCCAATGCTGGTGCGCAGAACTCGACGGGTCTGGGATCCGGCGGCGGTCAGCCGATCGGCGGCAACGACAGCAACACCGGCAGCGGCACGACGCTCAGCCAAGGCGCAGACTTCGGCGGTCAAAGCTCGAGCGGCCAGAGC
>DASVXN010000305.1:0-2442 GCA_036392635.1 Sphingomicrobium sp.
ATTGGACGATGGCGAGCAGGTTCTTGGCGCGGTGATCGACCTCTCGCGCGAGTAACGTTTCGCGCTCTTCCGCTTTCCTCCGTTCGCTGATCTCCAGCACCCAGACGCCGACCGCCTCGACCTCGCCGCGTTCGTTGCGCACCGGGTAGAATCCGGTCAGCCAATGGCGGGGAACATCGGGTGCAAGCGGCGATGAAGCAGTGAATTCGACGTCGCGTAGTGCGACGCCGCTGCTGAACACCTGGTCGACGACCTGCTCGAGTGCCTCGGCGCTGGCAGGTATGATCTCGCGCGCGGAGCGGCCAATGTGGTCCGCCACCGGGCGTCCGTTGATCCGCGCCAACTCCTCGTTGATGCGAAGGTAGCGATAGTCGCGGCTGAAGAAAGCGAGGCCGATTGGCGCGCTCGCGTAGAGCGCGTTCAGTTCCTCGATCTGCTCTGCGAGCTGGGTGTCGCGAGTCACCAGCTGTTCGGCGAGCTCCGCGCGCTCGGTTTCGAACTCAATCCGCCGCCTTGCGGTCAGCGTCCTGAAGAGCAGCCAAACCACGGCGCAGAGCGCGGCGAGGCCGAGCACCGACAAAGCGAGGCGGTTCTGCGAGGCGGCATGATCGGCACTGCGCAGTGCTTGGCGGCGCTGGTCGAGGAGCCGCGTCTCGACACGGATCATCTCGTCAATGTCGGCGTCGACGATGCCGATCAGGCGCTCACCCTCGCCAGTCCGGACGGACGATACGGCATCCGCGTGCCGGCCGGCGCGCTGGAGGCCAACCTGCCTCGCCAGCCGGGCCTCGATGCGGCCAAGGTCCTGCGAGAGCCGCCCCAACGTGGCAAGCTGCTCTGGATTGTCGCTGGTCAGCGTCCGAAGCTGCTCGAGGCTCGATTGCGCTTCGCGTCGTCCGTCGATGAAAGGTCTGAGGTAAACCTCGTTCGAGGTGAGCAGGTAGCCCCGCTCACCCCGCTGCATGTTGCGGATCTCACTGCGCGTCCGCTCGGCCGTCGCGATCACGCTCAGCGTATGTGCCTCCAGACGCTGGGCCTGGGTCAGGTCCGAAGCGCGGCGGAAGCCCTCCGTGACCAGGAAGGTCGACGTGGCGATCGCACTAAGGGCGCCGATGATGATCAGGAACCAGTCGGTCCGCGACAGCCTCGGCCAGTACAGCCCGGCTGGAGCCTCCCGTCGCGCCGAAAGGTCAGGCGTTAGCGATCGGACCGGCTGGTCCATGCCTGCCTCTCGCTACGCTTGTACCCGTCAACTATTCTGGTTCCTCGCCAGCCACTGCTCTAGCCACTTGATCGTATAGTCGCCCGCCAGGAACTCGGGATCGCGGACGAGCTTCTGGTGAAGCGGGATGGTCGTCTTCATGCCTTCGACCACATATTCCTCGAGCGCTCGCTTGAGCCGCTGGATGCAAGTCTCCCGGTCGGATCCGTACACGATCAGCTTGCCGATCATGCTGTCATAGTAAGGTGGCACCCGGTAGCCGGTATAAAGGCCGCTATCGACGCGAACGTGCATGCCGCCCGGCGCTACGTAGTTCTTCACGAGCCCGGGTGAAGGCGCGAAGGTTTCGGGGTCCTCCGCATTGATCCGGCACTCCATGGCGTGGCCGGTGAGACGCACCTGATCCTGGGTGCAGGACAGGCCTTCCCCCGAAGCGACGCGGATCTGCTCGCGCACGAGGTCCATGCCGGTGATCATCTCGGTGACGGGATGCTCGACCTGCAGCCGGGTGTTCATCTCGATGAAGTAGAACTCGCCGTCCTCGTAGAGGAACTCGATCGTACCGGCGCCGCGGTAGCCCATCTCAGCCATCGCGTTGGCGACGATGGTCCCCATCCCGAAGCGCTGCTCGGGGCTGATAACCGGCGAGGGCGCTTCCTCGAGCACCTTCTGATGACGGCGCTGGAGCGAGCAGTCGCGCTCGCCGAGGTGCACCGCATGCCCGTGGCCGTCGCCGAACACCTGGAATTCGATGTGGCGGGGATCGGAGAGGTACTTCTCCATGTAAACGGTGTCGTCGCCGAAGGCGGAACGCGCTTCGGACGCGGCCTGGCTCATGAGGCTCTCGAGCTGATCCTCTTCCGGCACAACCTTCATGCCGCGACCGCCGCCGCCCGACGCGGCCTTGATCAGGACGGGATAGCCGATCTCTTCGGCGAGCTTGTGCGCTTCCGCCACGCTTTCGAGCGCGCCGGCCGAGCCCGGAACGAGCGGCAGGCCAAGCTTGGCGGCGGTGCGCTTGGCCTCGATCTTGTCGCCCATGGTCCGGATGTGCTCGGGCTTTGGGCCGACCCAGATGATGCCGTGGCTTTCGACGATCTCGGCGAACTGGGCGTTCTCGCTCAGGAAGCCGTAGCCCGGGTGGATGGCGTCGGCGTGGACGATCTCCGCGGCGGAGAAGATGTTGGGGATGTTCAGGTAGGATTCGGTAGCGGGCGGCG
>DASVXN010000306.1:0-2923 GCA_036392635.1 Sphingomicrobium sp.
TGATCAAATACTTCATCGAGAAGGCGCTGGGTGGCCGCTCTTTGCTGTCGCGCGGCGCTGAGATCGTGATCGGTGTTCCTTCCGCCTCGACCCTTGTCGAGCGGAGAGCCATCCAGGCCGCGGCGATGAACGCCGGCGCTCATGAGGTATGGCTGATCGAAGAGCCTTTGGCCGCCGCGATCGGTGCAGGTCTTCCAGTCGATGAGCCGGTCGGATCAATGGTGGTCGACATCGGCGGCGGCACGACCGAAGTGGGGCTGATCTCACTTAAGCGCCCCACCTACAGCACTTCCGCCCGCGTCGGCGGCGACAAGATGGACGAGGCGATCGTGGCGTACCTGCGCCGGAAGCATAATGTGCTCATCGGTCCTGCCTCGGCGGAGCGCATCAAGAAGGAGATCGGCTCGGCCTTGCCGACACCGGAGGGCATGCACGTCGTCAGCTACGTTGGCGGTCGCGATGTGGCCTCGGGCAGTCCGTGCGAAGTCGAGCTGACGCAGGCCGATCTGGCGGAGGCGCTGCGCGGGGTGGTCCAGCAGATCGTCGAGACGGTTCTCGCGGCGCTCGAGCACGCCGGCCCGGAGATGGCCGCCGACATCATCGACAGCGGCATTCAGATGACGGGCGGAGGATCGCTCCTGCGCAATATCGATGCGGTGCTCGGCGACGAGACCGGGCTTCCGGTCAAGCTGGCACCCGAACCGCTTACCTGTGTGGCCGTGGGTGCCGGCCGGGCTCTCAACGACCCCGAATACCGGACGGAACTCTACGCCGCCTAACCACTGTTCGACTTCGCCGAAGCCCAGACCAATGGGGGCTCGCCAGGCGAGCCGCGGCGAACCCCCACGTCGGTTCCGTTAGAGAGGCAAGGGTGCCTGCCATCCAACTGAGGTCCAGTTTAGCGAGCGTATCGGCTACTTCCATTTACCTTACGTTAGGTGATTTCTACTTTCTCGTTTGCGCCTGCTGACACGAGCGTCGCCACACGCTCTCCTTTGCACGCGCCGCTACCTCGCTTATGGTTTTGTCCGATGGAGGGGATCGCGACGGGGGTCGCGCGGGGGAGGTTAACCATGAGTGCTGACGAGGGATTAGCGACTGCCGGTCAGGCTGCGCGCCCATGAAGATGCACATCATTGTCGCCGCATCTGCAGCTTTGACAACTGCGAGTGCCGCCCCTGCGCAACGCTACGCCCAAGGGACTGCCGGCCAAGTCGCGCAGCGCATTCTTGCTGCTCATAACATCGAGCGCGCCCGCGTCGGTGCCGCGCCGCTGCAGTGGGATGCAAACTTGGCCGCGCACGCCGCGTCGTACGGACCGGTGCTCGCACGCATGCGCGCCCTCGTCCACTCGCCGCGTGCCAGCCGCCCCGGCGAACGCGAGAACCTTGCGATGGGCTGGCACGGCACGATGAGCGCCGAGCAGCTGGTCGGCATGTGGAGCCAGGAACGGAGGCTGCTTGCTCCCGGAAGCTCGATCTTCCCGGCAAGGAGCCGCACCGGCCGCTGGGAGGACATCGCCCACTATACACAGATGGTCTGGCCTACGACGACGCGCGTCGGCTGCGCGGTCTACCCTGCAGATTACGACTATCTGATCTGCCGCTATTCGCCTCCCGGCAACATCGACGGCAAGCCGATCTTCGTCGCCGCCGCCGCTTCGGCAGTCGTGCGCTAGGCTACCACTTCCGGTTCGCGGGTTTCCGGACCGGCGGCGCGTTCTCTTCTGAAGCGCCGGCGGTGCCTCCCATCTCAAGGAAGCTGCGCACCGCCTCGGCGGAGATCGCTCGCCCGAACAGCCAGCCTTGCGCTTCAGAGCAGCCGAAGGCGGCGAGTGCGCTGCGGATCTGCTCGGACTCGACACCTTCCGCCGAGATCGGCACGTCGAGGTTGTGGCCGAGCCCGGCGATGGTGTTGACGATCGCGGCGGTCTGCTCGCTCTTCACGATGGTCGTGATGAAGCTCTTGTCGATCTTGATGCGGTCGAGCGGCAAGCGGTTGACCTGCGCCAGGCTGGCGTAGCCGGTCCCAAAATCGTCGAGAGAAATGCTGACGCCGACGTTCTTCAGGCTGCGGATGATCGTCAGCACCTGCTCGCGATCTTCGAGGAGCGACCCCTCGGTAATCTCGAGCTCCAGCCTGTTCGCGGGGAAGCCGGTGCTGGAGAGCAGCTTCAGGATCTGCTCCGCCAGGTCCGCCTCTCGGAACTGCACTGGGGAGACGTTCACCGCGAGCTTGAAGTGCGTCGGCCAGGTGCGCGCTTCCTTCAGCGCCTGCTCAAGCACGGTCAGGGTCAGCGGGCTGATGAGGCCGGTACGCTCGGCAGTCTCGATGAAGGCCTGCGCCTCGAGCAATCCGCGGCTCGGGCTGCGCCACCGGGCAAGCGCTTCGAAACCGACGATCTGGCGGCTGTTGAGGTCCACCAGCGGCTGGAAGAACGGCAGGAACTCGCCGTTTCTGACACCGCGGCGGATGTCTTCCTCAAGCTTGAGGCGCTCGGTGAGTTCGCGCTCCAACTCCTCGTCGAACCAGGCGAAGGTGTTCCGCCCCGCTCGCTTTGCCGCGTAGAGGGCGATGTCGCTGCGGCGTAGGACGACTTCCTCGCTGCTGCCGCGATCGAGGCAGGCGAAGCCGATTGACGCCGTGACCTGCACCTGGGCCCCCTCGACGGAAACCGGCGCTGACAGAGCCGACTGCACGGAAGTGGCGACATGCTCGGCCGCCGCTTCGTCTGCCGTCGGTAGGAGCACTGCGAACTCGTCGCCGCCGGTGCGAGCGCAACAGGCGTCGGCCGGCGCCGCGTTGCGCAACGCCTCGGCGACCAGCAGCAGAACCTTGTCGCCCGCGAGGTGGCCGTACAGGTCGTTGACGCGTTTGAAATGGTCGAGGTCGAGGACGAGGAACACGCCGCCGGACCTGGCTT
>DASVXN010000307.1:0-3651 GCA_036392635.1 Sphingomicrobium sp.
GGTGGCGAGGCGCTTGGCCATGGCGGCGAACCTGGTCTTGTCCGGCGCATTCTCGGTGACCTTCACCGCGGCGGCGTAGAGCAGCATGCGCGCGGCCTGCAGCTCGGTCTCCATGTCGGCGAGCATGAACTGAGTGTTCTGGAAGTCCGCGATCGGGGTCCCGAACTGCTGGCGCCCCTTGGTGTAATTGACCGCCTCGTCGAGACAGCGCTGGGCGCCGCCAAGCGAGCAGGCGCCGATATTGAGGCGGCCTCCGTCGAGGCCCATCATGGCGATGCGAAAGCCTTCCCCTTCGCCGCCTACGCGGTTCTCGACGGGGACGCGGACCTCATCGAAATTGACCTGCGCAGTCGGCTGCGAGTGCCAGCCGAGCTTGCGCTCCTGCGCGCCGAAACTGACGCCGGGCATGTCCTTCTCGATGACGAGCGCGGTGATGCCCTTTGGCCCTTCTTCACCCGTGCGGACCATGGTCACGTAGACCTCGTTCTCACCGCCGCCGGAGATGAAGGCCTTGGACCCGCTGACGACATAATGGTCGCCGTCGAGCACCGCCTTCGTTTTCAGCGCCGCGGCGTCCGACCCGGATGACGGCTCCGTCAGGCAATAGCTGCCGATGCGCTCCATCGTGATCATGGACGGCAGATATTTGTGCTTCACCTCGGCCGAGCCGAAGCGGTCGATCATCCAGCTCGCCATGTTGTGTATCGAGATGAACGCGCTCGTCGACGGGCAGCCGTAGGACATGGCCTCGAAGATCAGCGCAGCGTCGAGCCGGCCGAGGCCGATCCCGCCGCTCTCCTCGCTGACGTAGATCGACCCGAAGCCGAGCTCCGCCGCCTCGCGGATCGTGTCGCGCGGGAAGATATGCTTCTCGTCCCATTCGGCGGCAAACGGCGTGATCGCGTCCGCAGTGAACTTGCGGGCCATCTCCTGGATCTGGAGCTGGTCCTCGGTAAGGTCGAATTGGCTCATGTGCGGGCGCTCTAGCCCGCAGGTTGCGGCTCTAGCAATCCTTCGAACCGAAGGACGTTGCGGACCGAGTCCCGGTGAAGCATCCGCTCTCGGGACGCACTGAGGTTGGGCCAGCGATCCAGCCCGCCGAGCATCTTTTCCGCCCAGCTTGTCATGACGAACAGATACGGATCAGGCAGCGTGAGCTGGTCACTGAACAGGAATGGTCCGTCGCCAAGGCGCTGGTCGACATAGTCGAGCTTCGCGCCGAGTTCCTCCGTCACCAGCTTCTTCGTTTCGTCGCCGGCATTGCGGTTGAACAGGAATGCAAAGCGCTTGTGCAGCTCGGTCGTGATGAAGTTGACCATCTCCAGCACGCGATAGCGACGGAAGTTGCCGAGCGGCGGGAGCACCTCGGGCCAGCTCGCGCGGTCGCCTATATATTGCAGGACGATCGCGTTCTCGGTCAGAACCTCGCCACTGTCGAGTTGAAGGGCAGGGACCGCGCCCTTGGGATTGATCTGAAGATAGTCGCTGCCATCCTCGAGCTTCTTCGCCCTGAGGTCGACCCGGGCAGCATCGTGGTCGAGCCCTATCTCATGCAGCAGGATGTGCGGTGCCTGGGAGCAGGCCCCCGGAGAGTAATAGAGCTTCATCGGCCCCTCCGTTCGGTCAGTAGCCGTTTCCAACCGCATTGACGTCGGGACTGTCCTGCCCCTCGTTCAACTCGCCGCTCGGCGTCGTGCTGCTCTCGTCAGGCGGCAGCGTCTCGATCTGCGCGTTCGAATCGGCGCCGCTGCTCGACAGATTGTCGTCGAGCGACATTTCCTGCGTCGCGGCCTGGTTCTGATCCTGTTGCTTGTTGCACGCGGCGAGCATCGCCAGGCCGGACGCCAGTATCAGGACCTTAGCTGCATTTCGCATAGCTGAAGCTCGCTGTTGGATTGATTTCGGTGCGCGTCAGGCGATTGTTCGCAAACTTCAGCGCTTCGTACTTGGTCCAGCTACGGCCGTCACCATTGAAGGCGAAATTGCCGCTGATGGCGGTCGCCCCGGCACCGACCTCGCTCGCGGGAACGGCGGTCGACTCCGCGAAGTGCAGATCGTCGGCGGTGACGACCAGCAGCCCCTTCGCCGCGCTCGGCGGCGCGGTGCAATCGCTCGGCGAGAGAGCCCAGCGGCCTTGCAGGGCTGCGGGGATCTTCACCGTCGCCGCCGCAGTGGTCTGCGTCGGCTGCGTCGCGCCGTGCGGTTCGCCGCTGGCGCTCGGCGCTCGCGCTCCGACTGCCGGCAGCCCGGAAGTCGCCTTGGCTTGCGCATCGACGGGGCTCCGCGTGCTGCACGCGGCGATGCTGAGCAGGGCGAAGCAGGAGATGAGGGGCAGTCTAATCACGCCTCCTCAACAACTTAGCCCGCAGGTTGTTGCAAACGGCTGTTGGGCGGCTTGCCGATTGACCCCGCCCGGGACGCGATCAGCCGAAGGTCGGGATGTGAAACGCGCCCTTGTCGCTCGCGTCGACACTGCCGTCGGGCCAGCGCTGCGTGACCACCTTGTTCTTGGTCCAGAAGCGGAGGCCTTCCTGCCCGTACTGGCCGATGTCGCCGAACCCCGAGCGCTTCCAGCCGCCGAAGCTGTGGTAGCTGACCGGCACCGGGATCGGCACGTTGACGCCGACCATCCCGACGTTGACGCGGGCCGTGAACTCGCGCGCGGCGTGGCCGTTGCGTGTGAAGATCTCGACGCCGTTGCCATATTCGTGCTGCGAGGGGAGGCGGACCGCTTCCTCGAAGTCCCTGGCGCGGACCATCTGCAGCACCGGGCCGAAAATCTCGTCCTTGTATGACTTCATCTCCGGCGTGACGTGGTCGAAGAAGGTCGGGCCGACGAAGAAGCCTTCCTCATGCCCCTGCAGCGTGAAGCCGCGTCCGTCGACGACCAGTTCCGCGCCCTCGTCGATGCCCAACTGGATGTAGTGCTCAATCCGCTCCTTGTGCGCCTTGCTGACGACGGGGCCATAGTGCGCTTCGGGGTCCGTCGACACGCCGACGCGCAGGCCTTCGATCGCGGGAATGAGCTTCTCGCGTAGGCGGTTCGCGGTCTCCTCACCGACCGGAACGACCACCGGAAGCGCCATGCAGCGCTCGCCCGCCGAGCCGAAGGCCGCGCCGGCAAGGTCGTTGACGACCTGGTCCAGGTCGGCGTCCGGCATGACGATGCCGTGGTTCTTGGCGCCGCCGAACGCCTGCACGCGCTTGTTGTTGGCGGTGCCGCGCGAGTAGATGTACTGCGCGATATCGGACGATCCGACGAAGCTGACGGCGGCGATGTCGGGATGGTCGAGGATCGCGTCGACCATCTCCTTGTCGCCGTGCACGACGTTGAGGATGCCGTCAGGAAGGCCCGCTTCCTGCATGAGCTCGGCGAGGCGGTTCGGGACCGACGGGTCACGCTCCGACGGCTTCAGCACGAACGCGTTGCCGCAGGCGATCGCCATGCCGAACATCCACATCGGGATCATTGCCGGGAAGTTGAACGGCGTGATGCCCGCACCGATGCCCAGCGGCTGGCGCATCGAATAGACGTCGATGCCGGGACCGGCCCCGACGGTGTATTCGCCCTTCAGCGCCTGCGGGATGCCGCAGCAATATTCGATGACCTCGAGCCCGCGCTGAACGTCGCCCTTCGCATCGGCGATGACC
>DASVXN010000308.1:0-2892 GCA_036392635.1 Sphingomicrobium sp.
CTGCTCCAGGCCACGGTCGATCGCTGCCCACGCTGTGTCGAGGCTCATGCCGTGGAGATCGAGCACGCGGTCGGGCTCAAGGCTGCCGCTTCGGAGCTTCTTGTCCCAGCTTCCGTCAAGAGTCTTCTCGCCGATCGGGACCGGTCTTCTCGGCGGCGTAGGGGGAGGTTTCGTCGTGACCGGCCGTGCGGTCGGCGTCGGCAGTACCCGCTTTGCCTTATCGACGGGCTTGGCTTCGACCGTTTCGCGGGAGAGCGGACGGATCGTTACCGCTACGCGCTCCCAGAGCTCCGCCTCTTCAGGGCTGAGCGAGCGCACGCGCCGCAACGCCCTTCGGAACGAGGATCAGCGCCTCACCGTTGGCGGACATGCCGCCTGCCGTCGCCACCGCTTCGGGCCCGGCGCCCCAGAAAGTGTCGAACCGGTTCGGGCCCTTGATTGCTCCGCCCGTATCCTGCGCCACCCAGATCCCCTTGATCTCGGGCCGGTCCGCCTTGGCGATGTAGATCGGCGCTCCGAGCGGAACATAGTTGGGATCGGCCGCAACGCTTCCGCGCGGCGTGACCGGCACGTTGAGGGCGCCGAGCGGCCCGGGTCCCGTCAGCTCCTTGAAGAAGACGTAGGACAGGTTCTCGCGCATCAGCGCCCGGCCCTGGTCGGGGTTGGCGCGGATCCAGTCCTTGATCGTCTGCATGTTGGCGCCGCCCGGCGGCAGGATGCCGCGGTCACGGAGCAAGCGTCCGATCGCGACATAATCGCGGCCGTTCTGGCCCGCATAGCCGACGCGCATCACGGTGCCGTCCTCCAACCGAACCCGGCCCGAGCCCTGGATTTCGAGGAAGAACAGGTCGAGCGGGTCCTTCGCCCACACGAGCTCGAGACCCTTGTTGGCAAGCACGCCATCCTCGATCTCGGCACGCGTGTAATAGAGCACGCACGTGCCGGTCTGATCGACGCGACCCCGGCCGGTGGTGCCGTCAGGCTTGGTGCAGCGGACGAGGTCCGAGGGCAATCGGTAGAGCGGAACGTAGCCGGGCTGCGGGGTGCGCGAGCCCTCGATCTCGGGCTCGTAATAGCCCGTCGCGAAAGCGCGCCCGTCGCCGATCTTCACCCAATCGAAGTCGTAGTAGAAGAACCCCGGCGCGAAGCTCGGATCGAGCGAGGCCGCTTGGGCGCAGAGCGACTGCCAGTCTCCCGGCTGGGTCAGCCCCGACGTGTCCTTGCGGCTGGTGACCGCTGGGCAGCTTAGTCGGAACGAATTCAGCGCCCGCGTTGCTTCGTCTGCCGCGAGGACATGCGGGCTGTCGAGCTTGACGCCGGTGTCGACGGCGTTCCTGCCGACCGGCGAAGGCGGCGGAACGACGGGAGGCGGCGGAGGAGCGGGTGCCGGCGCCGGAACGGGTGCAGGAGCTTCGGGAGGCGCAGTCGGCTGGGTAGCGCAGGCCGCGAGAAATGCGAGTGACGCGGCGAGCGCCGCGCGAGAGAAGAGCCTCACTCTTCCTCGTCGGTCTCGATCAGCAGCCAGTTCGGATCGCGAGAGCCGGTGTCGCGACGGAACGTCCACAGGTCGCGGGTCTGCACGGCGTCGCTCAGCGAACCGGCGACCACCTGCCCTTCGGCGTTGCGCGTGACGGCGGCGATATCGGCTTCGAAGCGCACCGTGACGACGGCGATGCCGCGCTCCAGCGTCGCTTCCGAAATCACCGCCTGCTCGATCGCGACGAGCCGATTGTCCAGCTTGAGGCCCTCGGCCTTGCGCTGCTCGACCGCGCTCTCAAACGCGTCGAAGATGTGATCGTCGACATGACCCCGGAGCGGCGTGAGATCGCCCTTCCAATAGGCCTCGAGGATCATGCGGTAGGCACTCTTCGCGCCTTCCAGGAAGCGAGCGACGTCGAAGCTCTGGTCGGCCGCCAGGATCGCGCGGACACCGGGTCCAGCGGTCGGTACGAAGGCCATGTCGCCGGCATCGGCCGGCGCAGCTTGCGGAGTGACGGGCTGAGCGACCGGCGCGGCAGCGCGCGCGTCCGACTCGGCAGGCTTCAGGATCGGCTGCTGCTCGTGCCCCGTGCGCTCACCGAGCACGCTGTAGAGGCGCAAGCCGATGAACAGGGCAACAAGTGCAAGAATGACAATAACGGCCAATTGAAGATCCTATGTGTCTCAGCCAATCAACATAGTGTGCTTGTCGTAAATATTCCAACACCGGCCAACGCGCCAGCGCGGCATTGCGCCCCATAATCGCGGCTGCTAGGCGCTCGTGCCCTGAAACGCCGCTGCTTGCCTGCGGCTCCGGAACAGCACAACATTTTGTAAGGACAGCGATAAATGGCGGAACAGGAACCCAGCGCGGGCAGCAACGGCGCGGATAACGGCTTCCAGCCTCAGGTCTCCATCCTCGCGCAATATGTGAAGGATCTTTCGGTCGAGAACCCGAGCGCCCCGCAGGTCTATTCCTGGCAGGTCCAGCCGACCCTCGACGTCCAGTTCAACCTCAACGTCCAGCCGTCCGGCGACGACGTCCACGAGGTTTCGCTGAAGTTCGACATCTCGGCCCGTTCCGACAACGGCACGCACTTCGTCGTCGACCTCACCTACGCCGGGCTGTTCTCGATCCAGAACGTGCCGCAGGAAGCGCTTTCGCCGTTCCTTCTGATCGAGGCCCCGCGCCTCCTCTTCCCGTTCGCCCGGCAGGTCATTTCCGATGCTGTTTCGAGCACGGGCTTCCCGCCGCTGATGCTCGATCCGATCGACTTCACGTCGGCATACATGGCCCAGCTCGAAGCCGCGCAGCATCAGCAGCAGGGCGGCGGCTTCGGCGGAAGCGAGCAGGCACCTCCGTCGCAAGCCTGACGCGTCCGGGGGGACGTCAGCGATGAACCTTGCACGATC
>DASVXN010000309.1:0-1522 GCA_036392635.1 Sphingomicrobium sp.
CGCTGAGCGCGACGGTGCGCTCGGCGAGATGGAACGCTGCCGGAAGGCTGCGGAGGAGGCGCGCACGGCTGCGCTGGCCGCGGAGCGGGATGCGCGCGACGCCGCCCGGGCGATAGATGCTGCTTCCGCGGCACTCGAGCGCATCGAGGCGCAACGCGCCAGCATCGTCCAGCGGCAGTCGGACCTCGAGCCAGTTCTCGCGGCAGCACGCGACGCGGTCACGGCCGCCGACCAGGTGCTGGCAGCCCTCCCGGATCCCGCTGCCCTCGAGCATGAGGTGGAGAGTTCGCGGACGCGGGCGGCTTCGGCCGCATCAGTCGTTGCTGACAAGCGGGCCGAAGCGGCTACCAAGGCGCGCGAAACTGCGGCGGATCGCCAGCGGTCGAGCGCCGCGGCCCGCGAGCAGTCGGAGTGGCGCAAACGTCAGGCGGACGCCGAGCAGCGGCTCGCGTCCGCCGTGGAGCGGCAGAGGCAGCAGCTCGCCGAACGGGCCGAACTGGAGAAGGAACCGGCGGAGCTCGACGGCAGGATTTCCGAGCTCGAGCATGCCAACGACCAGATCCAGGTGCGCATCGGCGAAGCGAGCGCGGGCGAGCGGGATGCCGAACAAGCAGTGATCGCCGCCGGTCAGCAGGTGTCGGCTGCAAACGAACGCTCGGCCGACACCCGCGAACGGCGGGCGGCAGCGGCAGCCCGCGCGGAAGCGCAGCAGGCCCGCAGCGCCGAGTTCGCGCGGCAGAGCGTCGACAGGTTCGAATGCGTGCCTCAGCGCCTTCCGGAGCGGCTCGGCTTCGACGCCGAGGAGCCTCGCAATGCCGACGAACAGGCTGCAACACTGGAGCGGCTGACGGCCGAACGCGAGCGGATCGGGCCCGTTAACCTGGTCGCGGAGCAGGAGCTTGCGGAGCTGGATGCCGTCCGGACGAGGGGCGCGGAAGAGGCTGAGGAGCTGACCCAGGCGATTCACCGCCTGCGCGGCTCGATCGGCAATCTCAACCGCGAGGGGCGCGTGCGGCTGCTCGAAGCCTACGAGAAGGTGGATGCGCACTTTCGACGCCTGTTCACGACCCTCTTCGAAGGGGGTCAGGCTCACCTCGAGCTGGTGGAGAGCGACGATCCGCTCGAAGCCGGCCTGGAGATCATGGCCCAGCCGCCGGGCAAGCGGCTGTCGACGCTCACCCTGCTCTCCGGCGGCGAACAGGCGCTGACGGCCGTGGCGCTGATCTTCGCCATCTTCCTCACCAACCCTGCGCCGATCTGCGTGCTGGACGAGGTCGATGCGCCGCTCGACGACGCCAATGTCGAGCGTTTTTGCGAGCTGCTGCAGCGGATGACCCAGGAGACGGACACGCGATACCTGATCGTGACGCACAACGCCGTTACGATGAGCCGGATGGACCGGCTGTATGGCGTGACGATGATCGAGAAGGGCGTGAGTCGGCTCGTCTCGGTGGACCTTGGAGGAGCGGAAACGCTGCTTGCGGCAGAGTAAGCCCCTGAGATCGTTACGCTCAATCTCTGC
>DASVXN010000310.1:0-1549 GCA_036392635.1 Sphingomicrobium sp.
TGTTTCGGCATGAACACCAACCCCGAGATTTACGCCCCCGCCCGCGATGGCAGCGTCATCGTCGAGGGTGTGCGGCTGACCCATCCGGACCGGGTTCTCTACCCTGTACCGCCCTCAGTTTTTGGGACACCGGATTAAAGCCTACGCCGCCTGAGCGAGCGGCTGAAGCCGTTGCCGGCGATACTCAGCCGGGCTGAGGAACCCGTGGCGCTCGATCAGCCAAGTTGCGTTGTAGGTCTCTCGGAACGCGAGCAGCGCTTGCCGCAGCTCCTCGACGGTCTCGAAGGTCCGTACCCATAACAGGTTCTCCTTCAGCGTGCGGATAAACCGTTCAGCGCAGCCATTGCCTTCCGGGGAGCGGACAAAGGCCGGCGAGCTGTCGATGCCGAGAAACGCCAATTCCGTCTGGAAGTGGTCCGACATGTACTGCGAGCCGTGGTCGTGGCGGACAGCCAGACCGCGGGCGATCGCCTGGGCGAACCCACCAAAATGCTGCCGTACGCCTTGCCGGATCGGCTCCAGGGCCTGGAAGCGGGTGGCCCGTGCATGCGCATGAATGCCGACGCATTCGGCGGAGCAATGATCGACCGCGATGAATACCGCCGCTTGGCCCTCGCCGGTGATCGTTGTCGTCAGATCGGTGCCCCACATCGCATCGACCGTGTCCGGGATAATGGTGCCGTCGTGACTACGCGGCCCTCGCGGCGAGCCAGCCCGCGTCGGTGCAAGCAGGTTGTTCTCGCGCATTAACCGCAGCACCCGGCGCAACGAGGTGCGGGTCCCTGCATGGCGCAATCTGGCCCACACCTTGCGGTGCCCCTCGCCATGAAACGGGCTGGCGGCGAGCACGCCCCGGATCGCCGTCGTCAGCGCCTCATCCGACAGCGCGCCGAGCGGCCCGCGCCGTTGCACCGCCATCGGCGGCGAGGCGGACAGGTGGCGATACACGCCCGAGCGGGCGAGCTGCCACACCCGGCAGACCGCGGCCAGACCGTACGGTTTACCGGTAACCAGCGAGATAACGCGGCTCATGGCTTGCGCCTCTTGCGGGCAAAAGGGCGGCCGGCCTCCAGCAGGGCGATCTTCTCGTTCAGCAGGTCGCGCTCGATCAGTGCCGCCCCGAGTTTGGCCTTCAGCCGCTCGCTCTCCAGCTCCTCGCCTGTGGCGGCGCGGCTCGTCAGGGCCGCTTCACCGCCGGCCAGGAAGACGTCACGCCAGCCGCTCAGCGTCGCTGCCGTGACGCCCAGCTCGCGCGAGACGGTTTCCAGGTCTTCCCCGCGCAATAGCCGCCGCACTGCCGCAGTTTTGCGCTGACGTGACATCCTGCCACCGCGCCCGAGCGCCACCGCGCCTGACCCAGGCGCTCGCTCCGCCTCGCCTGGCCCCGCTCCAACCGGGTTCGTGTGATCGTCCATGGCTCACCTCTCGTGCGGAAATCGTCCGCTTACGAGGTGTCCCAATCAACCGTGATGCGGGGGAAGCGGAGCTTCTGCACTATCGCGATCGGCGCTTGACAGGTCAGGATGCCTCTGGGGTCCAGCTCCAGGGC